>NZ_RAVY01000046.1:0-50745 GCF_003611625.1 Corallococcus sp. CA054B | reverse complement strand
CCTATGCGCTGCTGCCACCGCCACGCCCCTGCCGCCGCCGGGTCCTCCGACCCGCATCCGTTCAGCCTCCCCGGCGCCACCGAGCACTACGCCGCGCCCCGCCCCGTGCGCGCCGAGCACGTGCGCATCGAGCTGGACCTGGACTTCGCCCAGCGCGCCCTGGCCGGCACCTGCACCACCCGCGTGTCCGCCGTCCGCACCGTGTCCACCGTCACCTTCGACGCCGTGGACCTGGACGTCACCGAGGCCCGCGTCGACGGCCGCTCCGTCCCCTTCTCCAACTCCGGCGCGCACGTGCGCGTGGAGCTGCCCCGCGCGCTCGAAGCCGGCCAGGCGTGTGACGTCGCGCTCACCTACCGCGCCCGCCCCCGCCGCGGCCTCTACTTCTGGGGCCCCGACGCGGGCTACCCCGACCGCCCGCTCCAGGCATGGACTCAAGGGCAGGACATCGACGCGCGCTGCTGGTTCCCCTGCCTGGACACGCCCGCGCAGAAGGCCACGTCGGAGGTCATCGCCACCTTCCCGGCACACATGACGTCGCTGTCCAACGGCGTGCTCGTCAGCGACGTCACCACCGGCGAGCGGCGCACCCAGCACCACCGCATGGCGCAGCCGCACGCGCCCTACCTCGTCACGCTGGTGGTGGGCGAGTTCGACGAGGCCACCGACACCGCCGGCCCCACGCCGCTGCGCTACCTGTTCCCCAAGGGCCGCCGCGAGGACGCGCTCCGGTGCGTGGCCCGCACGCCGCAAATGATCGCCGCGTACGAGTCCATCACCGGTGAGCCCTACCCGTGGAGCGGCTACGCGCAGGTGTTCGTCACGGAGTTCATCCTGGGCGGCATGGAGCACACCACCGCGACCACGCTGGTGGACACCGTGCTGCACGACGCGCGGGCGCACCTGGACTACAACGCCGAGCCGCTCATCTCCCACGAGCTGGCGCACCAGTGGTTCGGCGACCTGCTCACCTGCCGCGACTGGCCCCACGGCTGGCTCAACGAGGGCTTCGCCACCTACTTCGAGGTGCTCTGGAAGGAGCGCGGCGACAACCGGGACGAGGCCGACCACCACCGGGCGCTCGACCTGGAGGCCTACCTCTCCGAGACGCGCGAGCGCTACGCGCGCCCCATCGTCGCCCGGAAGTTCCAGGCGCCCATGGACCTGTTCGACCGCCACCTCTACGAGAAGGGCGGGCTGGTGCTCCACGAGCTGCGCCGCCGCGTGGGGGAGGACCTCTTCCTGCGCGCCCTGCGCCACTACGTCGCGTCCCACCGCCACGGCGTGGTGGAGACGGTGGACCTGGCGCGCGCCTTTGAAGCAGCCACCGGCCACAACCTGGACCCGGTCTTCGACCAGTACGTCTTCTCCCCCGGTCACCCGGAGCTGAAGGTGGAGGTCCGCTACGAGGCGGACGACGCGCGCCTGCGCATCACCGTGCGCCAGACGCAGCGCACGGATTCGGGCACGCCCGTCTTCCGCCTGCCGCTGGAGGTGGCCGTCACGGTGAACGGCGAGGACACGCGCCACCGGTTGGAGCTCACGGACGCGGAGCACCGCTTCCACCTGCCCTGCCCCGCCGCGCCCACACAGGTGCGCGTGGATCCGCGCCGCGACGTGCTGGGCACGCTGGACGTGGACAAGGCCGTGGGGCTGTGGCGCGAGGAGCTGGCGAATGCCCCGGAGGCCCGCGCGCGCACGGAGGCCGCGCACGCGCTGGGCAAGGACGGAGGCCTGCGCTCGGTGGAGGCGCTGGGCCGCGCGCTGAAGGACGCGAAGCTGTTCTGGGCCACCCGCGCCGCGTGCGCGAAGGCCCTGGGCCGCATCCGCACGCCGGAGGCCCGCGCGCTCCTGCTGGACGCGGTCGCCACCGAGCACCCGCGCGTGCGCCGCGCCGCCGTCGCCGCGCTGGGCGAGTTCCGCCACGACGTGGAGGCGGCCGGGAGCCTGCGCGCGCTGCTGGAGGCCGGGGACGCCAGCTACTTCGTGGAGGCGGAGGCCGCCCGGGCCCTGGGCCGCGTGCGCGCGCCGGATGCGCTGCCCCTGCTGGAGGCCGCCACCGCGAGGCCGTCGTTCCAGGACGTCATCGGCGCGGGCGCGATGGACGGGCTCGCGGAGACGCAGGACCCCGCCGCGTTCCCGGTGGCCGTGGCACGCACCGCGTACGGCCAGCCCGCGTTCCTGCGCCGCGCGGCCGTGAGCACCGTGGCGAAGCTGGCGGAGGTGGCGAACCGCAAGCGCGAAGCGGTGGACCTGTTCGCGCAGCTCCTGCGTGACCCGCAGTTCCGCGTGCAGCTGGCCGTCTGCGACGCGGCCTCCACGCTGGGCGACCGCCGCCTGCTGCCCGCGCTGGAGGGCACGACCTTCAGCGACCCGCGCACCCGCCGCTACGCCCGCGAGGCCGTGCGCGCCCTGCGCGAAGGCGCGCCCCAGGCCCGTGAAGTCGCCTCGCTGCGAGAGGAACTGGACGCGCTCAAGCAGGAGACGCGCACCCTGCGCGAGAAGCTGGAGACGCTCACGCTGAACGCGCAGCCGGCCGCCCCCACGCGGAAGCCCGTGCGCAAGCAAGCAGCGAAGCGCGGCCGCACGCCGCCCAAGCGTCGTCGCTGAGCCTCAGCGGCTTCAGTCGGTCTGCCCCTGCAATGACTGGCGCAGGAACACGCGCCAGTCCTCGAGCAACGCGGGCGACACGTCGTGGCCCAGGTCCGGGTAGGTCCGCAGGTCGATGGGGACGCCCTGGCCTTGCAGCTCCGTGACCCGCTCGCGCGTGTGCTGCACGGGGATGATGGCGTCCTGCTCTCCCTGGAGCACCCGCACCTTCCGCGACGCAGGCTGCTCCTGGCCCGGGTCGCCCAGCAGCCGCGTCCCCATGGGCACCGCCGCGTCCACCAGCTCCGGGTGCCGGATGGCCAGCATCCACGCCAGGTCTCCTCCGTAGGAGAACCCCGTCACCACGACGCGGCGGAGCTCCGGATGCGCCGCCCGGACCTCGCGAATCAGCTCCGCGAGCCGCTCCGCCATGCGCTCCACGTCCTCCGTCTTCCCCTCCCACGTCTTCTCCTCGTGGTCGGCCTGGAACCACGTGAAGCCGTCACGGCGGGGCCTCGGCCCCTGGGGCAGCAGCGTGCGCACCGGGATGCCCAGCGACTGGACGGGCGCGTCCCAGAACGCGGGCGTGGACCCGGAGAAGTGCAGGGCCACGAGCAGCGCCTCGGGCTTCGGAGCGCCCACCGCCTCGCTCTTGTAGACGAGCGGGCCTGGCACCGCCTGAGGCGTGCCCCGGGTGCCGGCACAACCCATCCCCAGCAAGGACACGGCGAGCAGCACGGCGGCGGTTCGGGGTTCGCGCATGCCCCCTCCTGTACCCGTCCGCCCGCCCGGCCTCCAGGGGTGCTGTCATCACCCGGTCCCCGGCATCACCGCGCCGCTCCGGCCCACAGTGTGTACCTGTAGGCAAAGGGAACGCGCACGGGCGCCAAGACGCGCGCCCGCCAACGCCGGGGAGCCCCCACCGCCCGGCAGGGCCGGCCACGCGGCGAAAAGAGCGCGTGCCGGTTCCCACCAGGAGCGAGGCATGGCCGGAGGAGCCGCACGGGAGCTGGAAGCCATCTTGGACGCCGCGGTGGACCCCTTCATCGCGTGTGGTCCGGATGAGCGCATCCTGCACATCAACGCGGCCACGGAGCGGCTGCTGGGCTGGGACCGCGAGCAGCTCGTGGGCAGGCCCATCACCGACCTCTTCCCGCCCCGCCTGCACCGCTTCCACGGCCTCAGCCTGCCGCGCTACCTGCTGTCGCGCCGCAAGGCGCTCGGCGGGCGGCCCACGCGCGTCTTCGCCCGGCGGCGGGACGGCGTGGAGCTACAGGTGGAAGTCACCGTGGGCGCCACCGGCCTGGACGGGGATGAGCGCATCGTCTTCACGCTGCGCCGGATGCATGAGGTCGTCGACTCGCTGGAGGAGCCGGTGGAGCGCATCCCCGGCGGCCCCCGCCCGGCCTCGCATCAGGAGACGGTGGACCGGCTCTACCGGCTGCTCGTGGAGAACGCGCCCCTGGGCATCTTCCACTTCGACCGCACCCCCGTCATCACCGCGTGCAACAACCTCTTCTCGAACTTCATCGGCACGTCGAAGCGCAACCTGGTGGGCCTGCACCTGCTCACGCTGCGCGACGAGAGCATCATGACCTGCGTGCGCGAGTCGCTCGCCGGCCGGCCCTGCGACTACGAAGGCGACTACCGCGCGCTCACCACCGGCAAGGTCATCCCCGTGCGCATCCGCTTCGCCCCCTGCTACGCCGAGGACGGCACCGTGGAGGGCGGCGTCGGCATCGTGGAGGACATCACCGAGCGCCGCCGCGTGGAGGCCGAGCGCGAGGAGAACCTGGCCCAGCTGGACCTGCTCGTGCGCAGCGCGCCGGTGGGCATCGGCTTCCTGGACACGAACCTGCGCTACGTGCGCGTCAACGAAACGCTCGCGCGCATCAACGGCATCCCGGCGGAGGACCACCCGGGCCGCACGCTGCCGGAGCTGCTCGGAGAGCCGGGCACCATCGCGGAGCAGGGGCCCCGCCAGGTGCTGCGCACCGGCGAGCCGCTGGTGGAGCAGGAGTCCGTCTCCGACGAGGACCTGGGCGTCCCCGGCCCCCGGCGCTGCTTCCGGGGCAGCTTCTATCCCGTGCGCACCCCCGACGGGCGCGTCCTGGGCGTGGGCGTCCTCATCGAGGACATCACCGAGCGCAGGCGCGCGGAGGAGGAGCGCGCGCACCTGTACCGCGAGGCCCAGGAGGCCATCCGCGTGCGCGACGACTTCCTCTCCATCGCGAGCCACGAGCTGAAGACGCCGCTGACGCCCCTGAGCCTGCGCCTGGCCACGCTGGAGCGCCGCCTGGAGCGCGGCGAGAACCTGGACCCCAGCGTGCTGCGCCACGCACGCCACCAGCTCACGCGCCTCACCGGCCTCATCAACGACCTGCTGGACGCCTCGCGCATCGAGGCCGGCCGGCTGGCCCTGCACCCGGAGTCCACCCGCCTAGACCTGCTGGTGGAGCACACGCTCGCCGGCATGGAAGGCCAGAAGGGCAACCACACCTTCGACTTCGCCCCCCCCAGGAGCCCATCTCCGTCCACGGCGACACGTTCCGGCTGGAGCAGGTCATCTCCAACCTGCTGGAGAACGCGCTCAAGTACAGCCCCGACGGCGGCACCATCCGCGTGCGGCTGTCCCTGACGGACGACGTCGCGGTGCTCTCCGTGACGGACCCGGGCATCGGCATCCCGGAGGACCAGCAGCAGCAGCTCTTCGACCGCTACTTCCGCGCGCGCAACGCCTCCACCCGCTCCTACGGCGGGCTGGGCCTGGGCCTCTACATCAGCCGCGACATCGTGGAGCGCCACGGCGGCCGCATCTGGGTGGAGAGCGTGCCGGGCCGGGGGTCCACCTTCTACGTCGCGCTGCCGACACTCGCCTCCGTGCGGCCCGCCCTCCCGCAGGTGTGGCCTGATCGCCACCTTCACTGAAGCCGCGGTCGCCCCCCACCTGAAAGAACTTCAGCCCCGCCTCTCCGCCCCCGACGAAGGCTCCATGCAAAGGGCTGGAATCCCACGCTCATAGGCCCTGGCACGCCCCCTGCTCTACCCGGGTGCACGGGAGGGAGAAGAGCCATGGAGAACATGACGATGACGAGCGAGTCCCCTGTCAGCCAGGACAATGACGGGTGGATCGTCCGGGTGAAGGTCGGCGGACGCATCCAGGAAGTGCGCTGCACCTCGGAGAACCAGGCGCGCTACTTCGCCGCGGTGCTGTCCTTCAACAACGCGGTTCCCCCCTCGCGCATGCGCAACTAGCGCGCGAGGAGGGAGCGCCCGGCGTCAGGCATTGCGCCGGGCGATGTCGGTCGACAGCACGTTGGCGAAGGACACCCAGCCCAGGTACGGCGCCATGAACCACGGCGCCTTGCGGTCCACGCGGCTGGCGGCGGCGGTATACGCCGCGATGCTGCCCAGGAGCGCCCAGTTCTCCACCGCGGCGGCCTTGAGCTGGCGCTTGCGGAAGAACAGGTGGGACCACGCGGTGTTGAGCCCCAGCTGCATGAACCACAGGCCCAGCGCGCGCGAGCGCTCCGCTCCCGCGGGCGAGCCCCAGATGCGCCAGCCCGAGACGGCGATGAGCCCGTAGAGCGCCGTCCACACTGGCCCGAAGGCCTGCCGCGGCGGTTGGTAGGGCGGCTTCTTCAAGTGCTTGTACCAGCGGCCATTCACGGCCTCGCGGGTGCTGCGCGCGTTGAGGAAGACCGCGCCCGCGGTGAGCGCGCTGAAGGCACCCAGCGCCACCAGCGATTCACGGTTGAGCGTGGCGTTGTGTTCCAGGCCCTCGGAGCCTCCCAGCTCGCTGAGCTGCATGTCGTTCCTCCAGACGTGACGAAGCCGTTGTGCGAGCCCACAAGCTGTGTCCTCGCACAACGGCCTGCCATGTCCGCCTGCCTGCTCGGCTGTCTGCTCAGGGCTGCGCGGGAACGGCCGCGGCGTCCATGGGCGCGCGCGCCTCCGTGGCCACGCCCGCCGCGAGCCATCCCTTCACGAGGGCCAGGTGCTCGGCCTCCGCGTCCAGCGCCAGCTGGAAGCGGTCCGCCAGCGAGTCATGGCCCAGGCCGCGAGCCAGGTCGATGAGCAGCTCCCAGCTCGCGTTGTCCGTCAGCTCCGCCACCAGCAGCGCCTGCATGGCCTGCCGCAGGTTGGTGCGCGCGTCGGAGATGGCCGCGGGCACGCCCATGGAGATGACCGAGGTGAGGTCCGCCGACGGCGTCATCGCCGTGGGGTCCGCCCCCAGCTTCTCCATGGCCTCCGTCAGGAGCGCGAAGTGGCCGAGCTCGTCCTCGAGGATCTTCGTGAGCAGCTCCCGCGAAGGCCCTCCCTCCCAGCTGCCGAAGACCTCCAGCTTGGAGAGCGCGCCCTCGTAGAGCCGGACGCCGCTGCGCTCGAAGGCGAGCCGCTCCCCCAGCTTGTCGATGAGCACGGTGGGCTTGCCGCCCTTGAGCATGTCCACCGCGGTCTTCGCCATGCCCTTGAGGCTCGCGGGCGGCGGCACGCTGCCCAGGCCGTCCGCGGCTTCTCGCGTGTACTGCTTGCGCACCTCCGCGATGGCCTGCGCGTCACCCGGGCTGCTGGGCTCGGCCTTCTGCGCCTGGGCGATGATGTCCTTGCTGTCGATGGGCGACGTCTTGATGCCAGTGCGGTTCGCGCCGACGTCGGCGATGTTTTCCTTGCTCATTGCAGCCTCCTCCCTTCGAGCACCGAGCCCATGCGCTCCGCCTTCGCGGCGAGCTCCGTGCCCGGCCTCCATTTGTATCCAGCCGCCGCCGTCTCCGAGGGCGACCCTTCCGAGTTCAGCTGGGTCTGGTACACGAGCGAGCGGTGGTCCGGCGGCAGCTGCGACTTGTCCACGTACTCGGTGCCGTCGGAGCGCATGTCCACCTCCTGCGAGAGGACCTTGCGCACGAACTCGCGGTGCTCCTTGAACGCGATGGGCTCCGGCAGCGTGCGGGGCAGCACCTCCGCGGGGTCACGCTGCTCCAGGGTCTTGAACAGCTCCATCACGTAGTGGAGGTGTCCCAGCTCGTAGTCCACGAACCGCTGCCACACCTCCTTGATGCGCGGGTTCGTCTCGTACGCGAGGCACGAGTAGTAGTTGTAGACCTCCATGGCCTCGTGGAGCATCCACTTCTCCAGCAGGGACTCGCCGGGGTCCATCAGCGAGCCGTACTGGGTGACGTGCTGCTCCTCGATGGAGGCGATCTCCGCGTAGAGCTGCCGCGCGACGGGGTCCGTGAACGTGGGGCCCACGGTCATGTAGTAGTCGTGCGTCTGGAACTCGGACGCGGTGATGGTCATCGCGTGCAGTTTGGACAGCGGATCCGCCGTCTTGCAGTCGTAGGGACGGCGCAGGTCATCCAGCGGATGGCGGTGCTCCACGGCCGTGGGGCGGCCCGGAATGATGTCCGTATAGGACTGGGTGATGTTGTTGGGGTCCTGGCCCTCCAGCCGGTCATAGAGCGCGGAATAGCGGTACAGGTGGTCGAAGTCCTCCAGCATCCCGAACCGGTACGTCTGGGCCAGATAGGGGTCGGGCTCGTGGATGGCCACGCTGGCGGTGACCTCGATGGCGAGCTGCTCGAAGCCGAGCGTGGTCTCGATGACCTTCTGGTCCGGCGGCGTGAGCCAGTTCACCAGCGTCTGCTGGTGGTGCTCCGCGCGGCGCACCAGCGCCAGATGCGGACGCAGCTCCAGGTTGAGCCGCGCGAAGATGTGCTTCATGCGCAGGGCGTCCGCTTCGATGCCGTTCATCAGGATGACGCGCGTCCGGGTGAACGCGTCATCGTCCATCTTGCTGTAGGGCCGCCGCACCATGTCCTTCCAGGTGAAGGACTGGCGCTCCACGGGGACGCCTTTTTCTTTGAACAGGTCCAGGGCCACGGGGTGACTCCTCAAGGCAGGGACAGGCTGTGAACGCGGACGGTGGCCATCACCGCCTCGGGTCCCATGGGCATCAAGGTTGGGGGGCTTCTCCCAACGGCAACAGACGTGCAGGCGTCGGTTGGCGGACGCGAGGGGCTGCGACGGCTCGCAGGGCCGCCTGCTTCGCGGTCCTCTCTGGAGCCTCCTGGATGGAGGTCCAATTCCGTCCCCCCTTGCGCGTGCCGCGAGGGCGTTTCCCGGAGTAGCGTCTCGCCGTCGACCTCGTGGGGAGGGGCCGTGGCGGGTGAGCCGTGGAAGATGATCCAGGAGCGCTGGCGCCATCACGGACGCGTGATGATGGGGATCGCGCTGGTGGCCACACTCGCCGCGTGGGCATGCGAGTGGGCTGGGGGCCTCGAGAGCACGGAGCACATCGCCTACGACGAGGCCCTGGTCCGGTTCACCGGCGGCCGGGAAGAGTCCAGGCAGGTGGTCGTGGTGGCCATCGACCAGGGCTCCATCGATGAAATCAGCCAGAACGCGCAGCTCCAGATCAACTTTGGCAACTGGCCGTACACGCGCACGCTGTGGGCGCGCATCGCGCAGGAGCTGAAGGCCGCGGGAGCCAGGGCCGTGCTGTTCGACGCGGTGATGGACGAGCGGACGGCCGACGAGTCCGTCGACCTGGGCTTCGCGCAGGTGCTGCGTGAGACAGGTCTCCCCTTCTACGTGGGCATGGCGAGCAGCGCCTCGGCGAAGCCGCTGGCTCGCGCGGACTTCCAGGCCCCCGTGCCGCTGACCGCTCCCGAGGCCGCTCCCGCCACCAGCCCGCCGCAGGACGACTCCTTCCCCGAGGAGTTCGAGGACGCACCGGCCCGGGCCACGCCCGTGCTGACCGGCGAGGCCCTGGCGCGGGCGCTCGCATTCCCCGCGCGTCGGACGGATGGGGGAGCACTGCCCAAGCTCGGGGACACGCCATCGAAGAAGGCATCGAGTCTCCGCTACCCGGTGCCTCCGACGCCCGCGCTGGTGGGCGCGGTGAACGGGGTCGGACTGGTGGACATGGAGGCGGATGGGGATGGCTCCATGCGCCGCACGCGCTTCGCGTACACGGACGGCACCAACACCTACGTGACGCTTCCCGTGCGCATGATGGCGGACCTGCTGGGCGCGAAGGAGGTCACGTTCTCTGGCCGCACCCTCCGCCTGGGCGAGCGCACGTGGCACGTGGACGACACCGGGAGCGCCGCGCTGGACTACGGCGGTCCGCTGGATAAGCGCTTCAAGATGGTGTCCCTCTTCGACGTGCTGAACGACTGGATCCACCGCTCCAGGGGTGAGCCCCTGGAAGTGCCCGCGGACACCTTCCAGGGCAAGGTCGTCGTCATTGGCGGCACGGCGGTGGGCCTCAACGACATCAAGGCCACGCCCTTCTCCGCCGCGGAGCCCGGGCTGGTGAAGCAGGCCACGGTGGTGGACACGCTGCTGGCGGGAACGTTCATCACCCGCGCGCCCCTGGCCGTGGACCTGGGCCTGACGTTCTTCGTGGCGCTGCTGTCCGCGGGGCTGCTCATGACGGCGCGCTGGACGCCGCTGGAGGTGGCCTGGCCGGTGGCGCTGGTGCTCGGGCTGCACGTGCTCATGGGCCTGCTGCTCAAGACGGCGCACACGCACGTGCTGATGGCGATGCCCGCGCTGGCGGGCGTGGGCTCCAGCGTGGCGGCGCTGGCGTTCAACCACCTGGTGGCCAACCGCGAGACGCAGTTCATCCGGCAGGCGTTCCACCGCTTCATGGAGCCGAAGCTGGTGGAGCAGATGATCCGCTCACGGCAGCTGCCGCGCCTGGATGGGGAGAACAAGGAGATCTCCGCGTTCTTCAGCGACATCCGCGGCTTCTCCACCTTCAGCGAGCGCTTCAAGGAGGACCCGCGCCAGCTGGTGCGCATCCTCAACACGTACCTCACGGCGGTGAGCGGAGCGCTGCTGCGCGAGGGCGGGTGCCTGGACAAGTACATTGGCGACGCGGTGGTGTGCCTCTTCGGCGCGCCCATGGCCCAGGAGGACCACGCCGTGCGCGCGTGCCGGGGCGCCCTGGCGGCGAAGGCGGCGGTGGACGCGCTGCGCGTGGACTTCCGCGAGAAGGGGTTCCCGGACGTGTACACGCGCATCGGCGTGAACAGCGCGGTGAACTTCGTGGGCAACTTCGGCAGCGACCAGCTCTTCAGCTACACGGCCATTGGCGACGGCATGAACCTGGCCGCGCGCCTGGAGGGCGCGAACAAGGCCTACGGGTCGGTCATCATGATTGGCCCGCGCACGTACGAGCTGGCGAAGGAGCACATCGAGGTGCGCGAGCTGGACCGGGTGCGGGTGGCGGGCAAGACGGAGGCCGTCACGGTGTACGAGCTGCTCGCGCTCAAGGGCCAGCTGGACGCGTCCACCCGGCGCACGGTGTCGCGCTACCACCACGCCCTGGGGCTGTACCGCGAGGCCCGCTTCGCGGAGGCCGCGACGGTGCTGGAGGCGGAGGCCGCCCGCTCGCCGGAGGACGGACCCACGGCGAAGCTGCTGGAGCGCTGCCGCGAATACCTGGAGACGCCTCCGGCGAAGTTCGATGGCGTCGCGAATCTGGAGAAGTGACGGCGTATCAGGTTGGGGAGGATGACGATGAGACGATGGACCTGGAGCGTCGTACTGCTGGCGCTGGGGCTGCCAGCGACGGCCGCGTGGGCGGTGAAGAAGGACGAGAAGCTCTACGTGAAGGCGCGCAACACGCGCGTGCTCAAGAGCGCGGTGCCCACGTCGGACGTGGTGGCGGTGCTCCAGCCCGGACAGCAGGTGACGTGGAAGGGCGCGGACCCGAAGAACGCGCAGTGGCATCAGGTGACGGAGCCCGGAGGCAAGGCCGGCTTCGTGTTCCAGACGAACCTGTCCACGAAGCCGCCCGACATGGAGCTGGTGTCCAAGGACGGCAAGACGCGCACCATCGACCCTGCCGCCTTCGTGTCCAGCGGCGCGGCGGTGAAGGCGCTGAGCCCGGGCGCTGAGAAGTACGGCAAGGAGAAGGGCGGCGGCTACGCGGACGCGGTGGCGCAAATCAAGAAGCTGGAGGGCCTGGCCCTCAAGGTCACGCCCGTGGAGATCGACGCGCACGCGAAGCAGGCCGGGCTGTTCCCGGTGGTGGCGCCCGACACGAAGCTGGGCCCCCAGAAGAAGGCGGTGAAGTGATGCGCTCGCGCATGGGAATGCTGGCGGCGGCGGGCCTGGGGCTGAGCCTCACGTCCTGTACCCAGGTGGCGAAGGGCCTGAGGGCCGCGAACCTGGGCGAGGACGCGAACCGGGTGGCGGCCGCGGCGGAGAAGGTGCAGTCCTGCGACAAGCTGAAGGTGGAGCCGGCCATCCAGGAGGAGTACGCGCTGGGCAGCGCGCTGGCCATCCACTGGGCGCAGCAGGGCGGCGGGCTGATGCTGTCGGACGCGGCGGAGGAGAAGCTGAACACCTACGTCAACACGGTGGGCCGCAACCTGGCGATGCAGTCCCCCCGGCCGGAGCTGCGCTGGACGTTCGGCGTGCTCAAGGACGCGAAGCGCTTCAACGCCCTGTCCGCGCCCGCGGGCTACGTGTTCGTCACGCACGGGCTGCTCCAGGGCGTGGAGAACGAGGCGCAGCTCGCGGGCGTGCTGGCGCATGAGATTGCCCACGTCGTGCTCAAGCACGCGCTGCACCAGTACGTCTCCGTGAAGGTGAGCACGTGCAAGGGCGCCGCGGTGACGGGCGCCGTGGTGTCGACGGTGGCCTCGAAGCTGAAGAACGCGAGCCTGGCGGACGGCCGGCTGGACCTGGACTCGGACACGGGGCTGATGGGGGAGATGGTCGAAGGGACCGTGGACGCCTTCGGCAAGGGCCACCGCAAGGACGAGGAGCTGGCGGCGGACGCGCTCGCGGTGGAGCTGCTGCTGTCCGCGGGCTACGACCCCAGGGAGTTCTCGCGCCTGCTTGAGCGGACGTCCGGAGGCGGCGGCTTCTTCGAGAACCACCCGAGGAAGGAGGAGCGCCAGGAGCGGATCGCCGACCTGCTCCAGGCGCGGCGGGAGAACGCGGATCCGCTCGCGCGGGTGGACGTCGCGTCGCTCCAGCGCCCTGCCCTGCCCGCGTCCTTCACCGCCACCGTGGGGCCCGGGAAGAAGCCCACGGGCGTGGCGAAGGACGCGAAGTAGGCGAAGGGTCTTTCAGCGCACCGTGGCCTGGCTCAAGGCGCGGTGCACGGACTCCAGGGCCTTGCGCGCCTCCAGCAGCTCGGCGCGCTCGGCGGTGAGGGACGCGACCTGCTGGGCCAGCACGTCGCGCTCGCCCTGGAGCGTCTCCACGGCGCGGCGCAGGGAGGCGGACTCGTCCTTGGCGCCTTCCAGCTCCACGGCGAGGCGCTCCTCTTCCGCCAGGCTGTCGGCCAGGGCCAGCTTGCCCTTGGTCACGACCTGCTCCAGCGCTTCGTGCTCCTTCGCGGCGGCCTGGAGGGCCTGACGGGACTCCTGGAGGGACAGGAGCGCTTCGTCGCGCTCGCCTTCCAGGGAGGCCAGCTCGCGCTCCAGGTCGGCGAGCAGCTTCACGCGGCCCTCCATCTCCGCGGACAGGCGGCGGGCCTCGTCCATGCGCAGGCGGGCCTCCTCGGTGGCCTTCTCCGCCTGGCGGCGGGCGACCTCGAGGTCCTGGGTGAGCGTGAGGTTGGCCGCCTTGACCTTGGTGAGCTCCGCCTGGAGGTGGGTGATGCGCTCCACGGCGCGCTGGCCGGCTTCCGCGACGGTGGCGGGCAGCGGCTCCGGGCGCGGGTTCTCGCGCACGGCCTTGAGGCGGGCCTTGAGCTTCTCACGGCGGGATTCGGAGTCGTCCTCGCGGGGAGGCGCGGGCGTCTGCACCTCGACGGGGGCGGGCGCGGCTTCCTGTCGGGCCACCGTCTCGGTGGTGGTGACGGTGGAGGCCTGGACGGCAGCGTACGTCGTCATGGGCTCGGCCTCGGAAGGCATGCGGAGGGCCTGAACGCCCATCCGTCCATCGAACTGTACTCCGGGAGGCGGGCCCGCGAAGGTGGCCGGCATGCCCCGGGGGGCTTCCGCCTGCGCCATCGCCGGGGGCGGCGAGGCGAACGTGACCGGCGCGGCGGCCTCCGCACGCGGAGCGGCCGGAGCCGGGGGCTCCATGCGGGCGACCTCGGCGCGCAGCGCTTCGGTGTGCGTCACGGAGTGGGCCAGGGGCGCCACGCGCGTCGGGTCCACGTGCGTGGCGGCCTCCGGACGCGCCGTCAGCGCATCCCAGCGCGCGGCGGGGGGCGGAGGCGGCTCCACGTGCGTGGGCGTCGGCTCGGCGCCCAGGGGCTCCCGTCCGAAGGCCTCGACCACGGACTCCCGCTGCTGCGCGACGGTCACGTTCCACGCGGACGCGGCGACGGCTTCCGCCACCTCGCGGTGCGACACCGGCGGCACCGCGTCCGCGTCCCAGACGGACTCTTCCGGCGCGGACTCCTGCGCCACGTTCCAGCCGGGCGCGGTCTCCTGCGAATCCGGATCCATCCACGGCGTGGACGGAGCCTCTTCCTCCACGCGCGCGGCCTCCGGGGACACCAGCGCGGACAGCGCGTGGGACACCGGCGAGAACGAGGGCGCCGTCACCGCCGGCAGCCCCTGCGCGGCGGGGGACGGCGCGGCGTGCCTGGGCGGGGCGTTCAGCGCGGCCTCCATCGCCTCGGCGGCGGTGGGACGCGGGCCGGCGCGGCGCTCGATGCGCGAGCGCACCTCGGAGGACAGGTCCGGCGACTCCGCGACGGGCGCGGGCGCTTCCGGCGCGGCGGGCTCCGGCGTGGCGGCGGCGGTCCCCGTGGGGTCGGCCGGGTCGAGGGCACCCGTCAGCGCCCCCAGGCGGAGGCGCGGCTTCGCGCGGGACACGTTCTGTTCGAAGGCTTTCTTCATGGGGAAATCTCAGCCGGCTTTCGTCGCGGTGCCGGCCTTCACCGCCGCGGCGTGCGCGGCCACCAGGCGCGGCAGCACGTTGTCCAGCATGGCCTGGATGTCGTTGGCGCCCTTGGACGTGGGGTCCGCCACGAACACGGGGCGGCCCTCGCTGGAGGCCTGCGCGAACTTGGTGCACTGCCGGATGATGGTGGGCAGCAGGTACTCGGGGTAGTGCGTCTGGAGCGCCTCCAGCGCCTCCTTCGCCAGCTTGAAGGTGGCGTTGAAGGAGTTCACCACGATGAACACGTGGTCCAGCACGTGGTTCAGGTCCTCCTCCAGGCTCTGCACCGTTTCGAACAGCAGCTTGAGGCCGTGGAAGGACAGGAAGTCCGCGAGCACCGGCACGAACAGGTCGTTCGCGGCCATCAGCGCGTTGAGGTTGAGCAGGCCGAAGGACGGGGGCGCGTCGAAGACGATGAAGTCGTACTGCGCCTCCACGTCCTTGAGCGCGTTGCGCAGCTTGAACTCACGGCCGGCCATGGGCATCAGCGCCAGGTCCACCGTGGACATGCTCAGGTTGGACGGGATGAAGTCCAGGTTGGGCAGGGTGGACTTCTGCACCACCTGCGCGAGCGGCGTCTTGCGGACGAGCACGTCCAGCAGCGTCTTCTCGAAGTCCTCGCCCTCGTAGCCCAGGCACTTGGTGGCGTGGCCCTGGCTGTCCAGGTCGATGAGGAGGACGGCGTAGCCCAGCTCCGCCAGGCGCCACGCGTAGGACGTGGAGAGGGACGTCTTGCCGGTGCCGCCCTTGAAGTTGAGGAAGAGCTGTTTGCGCAGGCCCGCGGTGGGCGGGAACTTGTTGAGCGTCGTGCGCAGCTCCCACACGTCTTCCGGGCCGTAGGCGTCCTTGCGCAGCTCCGCGGGGATGGACTTCGGAGTCACGCCGAGCATCTCGGCTACCTGCTTCGAGCTGTACGTCGGCGCTTCCATGAACGACCCTTCGGATGACGTGTGAGGCCTGGGCGAGTCCCACCTTGCCTCAAGCAGCGAAGTATTTGTGCCCCCTTCGCACGATGGCCCCTCGGGCCACCAGCAGGGCAACAGCCTCCTGGGCGAGCTCCGCCGGAGCGGACAGCCCGGACGTCAGCTCGGCGAGCGAGCGTCCTCGGACAGCGACCCGCACCTCCTGCAACATCGCCCCACACAGCGCTTCCACGGGAGACGGCCCGCGCTTGGGAGGAACCGGCGGCGCGGCGGAAGGCGCCGGAGCCCGGGCGGGAGGAGGCGCGCCCATGGCGACCAGCGCGGCCTGCACGGGCGTCCGCCGCACGGCGGGCTGCGCGGGCGCGGCAGGCGGCACTGGCGCGGCAGGCGGCGCGGTGGGAGCGGGCGAAGTGGAGGCCACCGGGCGCGAAGGCGGCGCAGCGGGGCCCGAAGCGAAGGACACGGGTCCCCCGTTCGCGACCCGGGCGGGCGCGGGAGCCGCACCGTGCATCGCGGCCGGTGCCGAACGGGCCGCGCCCACGGTGGCCACCGCGAGCGCGGGGGCGGCCATGGGCGTAGCGGTCCACTGCGAGGTGTTCGCGGCGACGTCCGCGAGCGACACCGGCACGGCCGTGTGCTCGGGAATCGAAGGGATGGCCTGTGGCACCGCGACCGGGGCGCCCACCTGCGGCGCGGCCATCGCGGCCACCGGCTGCGTCACCTCCGCGACCACGGGGGCCGCGGGCACGGGCTTCACTTCCAGCGTCGCGCGCACGGGCTTCACGGGCAGCGTCGCCAGCCGGCGTATCTCCCGGCGCCGGTGCGCATCATCCAGCGCGACCACCGCGGACACGTCGTGCCCCAGGATGCGCGACAGGCTCTGCGCCGCCGCCTTGCGCACGCGCGCCTCGCCGTCGTCCAGCGCGCCCAGCAGCAGCGTCCGGGCGTTCTCGCCCCGGCCCGCGCCCAGCGCCAGCGCCGCCAGCGCGCGGACCTCCGGATCCGTGTCGTGGATCGCGTCCTCGCCCAGCCGCCGCGCCGTCTCCCCCTCCAACCCCAGGGCCAACAGCGACGCGCGCCGGCGCACCGACCGGTCCGAATCCTTCATCGCCTGCGCCAGGTGCGGCGCCGCGTCCTTCGGCGCCAGCACCAGCAGCGCCTTCAACGCCGCGATGCGCACCTCCGGCACCGGCGACGCCAGGAGCGGCGACACCACCGACGCGCCCTCCTCCCGGCACAGCCCCGCGAACGCCTGCACCAGCGCCACCTGCGCCGTCGCGTCCGTCTCCGCGTGCAGCGCCGCCGCCAGCGCGGGCGCCGCCGCCGGATGCGCCAGCGCCTTCAGCCGCTCCGCCGCCCGCACCCGCGCCGCCGCGTCCGCCGCCGACAGCTCCCGCACGGAGAAGCCGAACAGCGTCTCGTCCGTGGTGCTGCCCGCGTGCCCGGACAGCTCCGCCATCTGCTCCGGGCTCACCCGCAGCCGGCCCTCGCTCTGAAGCCGCTGCGCCTCGCGCGCCACCGGCGACAGCCCCGAATCCGTCGTGCCCGACGCCACCGTCGAAGCCCGGAGCGGAATGGCCGGCGCGGGACGCTCCGTCCACGGCACGCTCGGCTCGGACGCCTTCAGCGGCACCGCCGGCCCGTTGAAGGGCGCGCGCATCGCGGGCACGTCCCCGCGGAGGATCACCTCGCTGCGCAGCTGGGAGATGAACGACGCCAGGTCGAACCCCAGCTCGTCGGCATCGTCCTCCGCCATCGCGCGCGCCTGCCCGGACGAGTGGATCCGGCTCGCGTCCAGCAGCTTCGCCATCAGCTGGTCGCGCTCCAGCCGCAGCGCGTGGTTGAGCCGGGACAGCTCCTCGCGCTCGGCCTGCGCGCGGGCGCTCTTCACCTCCAGCGACGCCACCTCCCGGCGCAGGTCCAGCTCACGCTGGTGCCCCGCCGCCAGGTCCTCCTTCAGGTGCGAAAGCTCGTCGCGCGCGGACGCCAGCTCGCCATGCAACTGCTGCGCACGGGCCTCGAAGTAGACGATCTTTTCGAGTGCGCTCTTGAGCAGCGCGTCCGGACGCTCGTCACTCACGACTGGCTCTGGCCTCCCCGCGAAGGCGCTCGGCGGCGCTCCCCGGTTCGCTTCACCGAAGGGACTCCCCGGTTTCCCGGCTCGCCGCCGGGGCGGGCACCTTATGTCAGCCCTACGTGCTACGTAAACCACGGAAACACCAGGGGTTTTCCCCTGCCGGGGCACGCTGTGATTGACAACGCCGCCCAGGCCGATTTTTCGGCCTCGCGCCCGCGTGCACGCATGCTCCAATGCGCGCATGGCCCCTTCGCGCATCGACACCGCGGTGACCCGGATGTTGGGCATCCGCTATCCCATCATCGCCGCCCCCATGTTCCTGGTGTCCAACGCGGCGCTCCTGGAGGCCGCCGGACGCGCGGGCGCCATCGGGGCGGTGCCGTCGCTCAACTACCGCACCGCGCAGGCGTACCGGGACTTCCTGAACACGTTCCCGAAGGACGTGCCCTTCGGCGTGAACCTCATCCTCAAGTGGGCCGAGCGCCTGGAGGAGGACGTGGCCGCGACGGTGGAGCGCCAGGTGCCGCTGGTCATCACCAGCCTGGGAGACCCCACGCCCATCGTGGAGCGCGTGCACGCGTACGGCGGCAAGGTGTGGAGCGACGTGATTTCACTGCGCCACGCGGAGAAGGCCGTGAAGGCCGGCGTGGACGCGCTCGTCGCGGTGGGCAGCGGCGCGGGCGGCCACGCGGGCAACCTGAGCCCCATGGTGCTGGGGCCGTGGCTCAAGGCGGAGCTGGGCGTGCCGGTGGTGCTCGCGGGCGCGCTGTCCACGGGGCGCCACCTGGCCGCCACGCTCGCGCTGGGCATGGACGGCGCGTACGTGGGCACGCGCTTCCTGGCCACGGAAGAAGCGGGCGCCGCGCCCGACTACAAGCAGGCGCTGGTGGACTCCGGGCCCGAGGATCTGGAGTACACGAAGGAGGTGACGGGCGTGCACGGCAACTTCATCAAGAGCGCGCTGGAGCGCTTCCGCGCGGGCCAGGGCAAGGCGTGGAAGGACACCTGGAGCGCGGGCCAGGGCGTGGCCTTCGTGAAGGACGTGCTGCCCGCCGCCACCGTCGTGGAACGCATGGTGCGCGAGTACTCCGAAGCCCGCGCCGCGCTGCCGTCCGAATCCTGAAGCAGCACTGAAGCCCCCGGGTATCGAGCCCCGCTTCCGGCCGCGTTCCGCCGGAAGCGCGCGGTCTCCCCGGACCCGCGAAGCCGTCGTGAATCGCACGAAGCAACCTGGCACGTCGGGCGACCTCTCAAGGCCTTCCCGTGACGTCTTGGGAGGGGCGGAGGCGTGCCCGCCTACCACCCCGGTTCGGCGCGCGTGACGCGCCAGGAAAAACACCCGGGAAGCCTTGCCAAACGCATGCGCGAGAACGGCGGAAACGGCGGATTGTCGAGGGTTTGCGGGCCCTGTCCGAACGCCCGGGGATGTCAGACCCCACTCGTAATCTGTGTCTCACGAGGTCACGCAAGGCAGCGACTTCTCCCCGGTACCTCTCCGTCTGAAAAGCGGGGGGAGAAGCTCCTCTTTCGACAGGTTTTGCACGCCATGGAACAGCGACTGGCAACCCTCATTGGAAACGCGGTGCGAGTGGCCCGGCAGCGGCTGGAGCTGACGCAGGCCGATGTCGCCGAGCGCGTCGGCATCGCCACCGAGGTGTACGGCCGTTTGGAGCGCGGGCACATGCTGCCCAGCGTGCGGACGTTGCGGAAGCTCTGCCTCGTGCTGAGCTGCTCGTCGGACGTGCTGCTCGGGTTGAGCGCGACGGCGGCGGTGACGGAGGACGGCGCGCCGCAGCTCGCGGAGGATCCGCCGGAGTACCGTGAGCGTCCCGAAGTGCGGCG
Source organism: Corallococcus sp. CA054B (assembly GCF_003611625.1). Taxonomy (NCBI): domain Bacteria; kingdom Pseudomonadati; phylum Myxococcota; class Myxococcia; order Myxococcales; family Myxococcaceae; genus Corallococcus; species Corallococcus sp. CA054B. The sequence goes on along the minus strand of NZ_RAVY01000046.1, from coordinate 31,449 downwards.
CCTGATGCGCACCGTGCGCAAGCTGGATTCCCCGCGCCTGCGCCTGCTGGGGCAGGTGGCGCACGCGCTGGAGCGATGAGGCGCTGAAAGAGAGGGGCTACTCGGCCGCGGGCTCCGCGTTCGCGTCCACGGGCGCTGGCGCTTCGCGGTGGACAGGGGGGGATGCGGTACCGGAGACGGGCAACCGGAGGATGAAGCGCGCACCGCCTTCGGCGCGGTTCTCCGCGTCCAGGGTGCCTCCCGCGCGCGCCACGTAGTCGCGGCAGAGCGCCAGGCCCAGGCCGGTGCCCTTGCCGGGCGGCTTCGTGGTGAAGAAGGGCTCGAAGAGGCGCGGCAGCGCGGCCTCGGGGATGCCCGGCCCGTTGTCCTCCACCTCCACCCGCACGCGGCCGTCCTCCATGCGCGCGCGCAGCAGCACGTGCGCGGGCTTGCTGGAGCGGGCGGCCTCCAGCGCGTCCGCGGCGTTGAGCAGCAGGTTCACCAGCACCTGCACCAGGTGGCGGGCCGTGACGCGCGCGGGGGAGAGCTCCTCCGCCACGTCGCGCTCCACCACGCCCAGGCTGCGCAGGCGCACCGAGGCCAGCCGCTGCGCCTCGGCCAGCGCCTGCGCGACGTCGCAGGACTCCAGCTCGTCGGGGGCCTCGCGGGAGAACAGGCGCAGGTCGGTGACAATCTGCTGGATGCGCAGCACGCCCTGCTGCGTCTCGTCCAGCACGCGCCGCACGTCCTCCAGGTCATCGGGCGCGCCGTGCGCCCATTCCTCCTGGAGGTAGCGCAGGTTCGACTTCACGTACGCGAGCGGGTTGTTCACTTCATGGGCCACGCCCGCGGCCAGCTGCCCCACCACCACCAGCCGCTCCACCTCCGCGCGCTGGCGCTCCACGCGTGCGCGGCGCGACTCGCTCTCCGCCAGCTGGCGCAGGGCCTCCACGCGCTCCAGGTGCGCGTTGCGCTCGGCCGTGCGCAGCTTGCGGAAGGCCTCCGCGCCATGCGCGGACACCGCGAACACGAAGACGAGGCTGAGGCACTGGCTGAGGAACACCGTCCAGGGCACGTGCGACAGCCACGTCATCAGCCCCACCGCCACCAGCGTGCCTCCGATGGAGAACCACACCGGCAGGCGCTGGCCCGGGACGAAGACGGTGACCAGGAGGGGCACCGTGTAGAAGGCGGGGAACAGCGGGCTCTCCAGGCCTCCGGTGAGCTGGATGCTCACGGTGAGCGCCGTCAGGCTGACGGTGCCTGCCGCGATGCCGCTGAAGGGCGGTCGCAGCCACCCCGCGCCGACCGCGGTCCCCAGCGCGAGGAACGCCACGGCCCAGGCCAGGTGCGCCGCGAGGAAGTCCGCGCGGAAGCCGCCCAGAACCAGCGGGTGCGCCAGCGAGCCCAGCGTGATGATCAGTGCGCACCACCAATACGTGCGCCGCCGGACCCGACGGCGGGCCCGGACATCCGCGTTCGCGTCGTCCCACGCACTGGAGGTTGGAGGCGTCACCCCGCGCTGGTCCCCCAGGGCGCGTGGCGCGGCGCGAAGTGCAGCGTCATGTCGAGTCCTCCCGTGGACGTCGCAGCCGGCGGGACTTCCCCAAACGCACCGCGTCCCGTCCCCGTTTCTTCGCCTGTCCGCCGCCGGAGGGCAAGATGGGGTCAGGACACACCGCGCGAAGCCGACATCCCCGGCACTCGGCGCCGCTCCACACGGCCTCGAAGAGGGCCGTCGTCCGGTCGATGGTGTCGAAGTCCTCCGTCACGAAACCCAGCTCGAAGTTGCGGACATCGTCGCCCTTGGCGCCCAGGCCCGCGCCGGTGAGGTTGGCACTCCCCAGGTAGACCCATGCGCCGTCCACCACCACCGCCTTGAAGTGGACGCGCGGGCACACCTTCAGTTCCAGCCCGCCCTTCACCAGCCGGGAGCGCGCGTCGAAAGCCGCCCGGAACGGCCGGCTGGGCAGCTCCGCGTGTAACAGCCGCAGCGCCACGCCCCGGGCGGCCAGCCCATCCAGCACCTCCAGGAGCGGCACGAACGCCCCCTTCGAGCGCTCCACGTACATGGCCTTCACGTTGGCGGTGGCCATCCACACCGACTCGCGCGCGTGGGCCAGCTTGCGCAGCACCACCTCCTGGTACAGCGCGCTCCCCGACAGCAGCTCCGCGTCGATGGGCCTCATCATGTCACCCAGCGTCGCACACAGGATTACATGATACCAACCCCCACCCCTCGCGAACGTCCTGCGGTGGAAGAAGACCCATGCACCGGCTTGACCGATGACCGGTGGTCATTTAACTCCGGGTCATGGCGGGAGCACTGGCCGAGAAGCGGGTCGTGCCGCTGCGGGCGCGGCGGGACGAGGACAAGGAAGCGCGGCGGCGGGAGCTACTGGACGCGGCGCGGGCGCTGTTCGAGGCCACGTCGTTCGCCGAGGTGAAGATGGCGGACGTCGCGGCGCGCACGGGCCTGGCGAAGGGGACGGTGTTCCTCTACTTCCCGACGAAGGAGGCGCTGTTCCTGGCGCTCCTGGACGACCTGCTCGCCGCGTGGTTCGCGAAGCTGAACGGGCGCCTGGCCGAAGCCGGCACGTGGACGGGCCACCAGCTGGCGCGCGCGGTGGCCGAGTCGCTGGAGGGTGAAGAGACCTTCACGCGGCTCCTGGCGCGGGCGCAGACGGTGCTGGAGCAGAACGTCGCGGTGGCGCAGGCCCAGGCGTTCAAGGAGCGCGTGCTCGTGTCCATGGGGACGACGGCGGCGCTGCTCCAGGCGCGGCTGCCCTTCCTCACGCCGGAGTCCGCGGTCCAGCTCATCCGCCACGTGCACGCGCTGATGACGGGCCTGCGGCAGATGGCGGACATCGCCCCCGTGGCTCGCGAGGTGCTGACGCTGCCGCACATGGCGCCCCTGCGCGTGGACTTCACCGCCGAGCTGACGGCGGCCATCACCACCCTTCTTCGCGGGCTCGAGGCCCGCTGACCTTTGCGTCTTTCCTGAAACGGAGCTCGTCATGCTGGAAGCCGTCGCGTCCCTCCTTCCCCAGGCCTCGGTTGAAGTGGACCGCATCCGCGCGGTGTTCGAGTCGCAGCGCGCGAACCGCTGGAACCTGTCGCGCAGCACTCCCGCGGAGCGCATCGCCCGGCTGCGCAAGCTGCGCGAGGCCATCATCGCCCGGCGCGAGCAGCTGGCGGAGGCCATCCACCAGGACTTCCGCAAGCCGGCGATGGAGGTGGAGCTGACGGAGATCCACCCGACGCTGGAGGAGCTGAACCACACGGTGAAGCACCTGAAGTCGTGGATGAAGCCCAAGCGGGTGGCGACGCCGCTGACGCTCAAGGGCGCGTCCAGCCACGTGCGCTTCGAGGCGAAGGGCGTGGTGCTCATCCTGTCGCCGTGGAACTACCCGTTCCAGCTGGTGGCGGCGCCGCTCATCGCGGCCATCGCCGCGGGCAACGCGGTGATGATCAAGCCCAGTGAGAAGACGCCGCACACGTCGCGCTTCCTGGCGAAGCTGGTGCGGGACGTGTACCCGGAGAACGAGGTGGCGGTGTTCGAGGGCGGCGCGGAGGTGGCGGAGGCGCTGCTCCAGCACCCGTTCGACCACTTCTTCTTCACGGGCAACCCGAACATCGGCCGCAAGGTGATGGCGGCGGCGACGAAGTTCCTGTCCAGCGTGACGCTGGAATTGGGCGGCAAGTCGCCGGTCATCATCGACGAGTCCGCGAACGTGAAGGCGGCGGCGGAGGCGCTGGCGTGGGGCAAGTTCGTCAACGCGGGCCAGACGTGCGTGGCGCCGGACTACATCTACGTGCCGGCGTCGAAGCAGCAGGCGTTCCTGGAGGCGTTCAAGGCGGTGCTGGCGCGCTTCTACGGCGCGACGGAGGCCGAGCGTCAGGCGAGCCCGGACTTCGCCCGGGTGGTGGACCCGGCGGCGTGGAGGCGGCTCAAGGAGGTGCTCGACCGCACGGTCGCCGCGGGGGCGAAGGTGGAGGCGGGCGGCACGGCGGACGGGCCGTCGCGGTACGTGGCACCCACGGTGTTGTCCGGGGTGACGACGAAGATGCCCATCATGGAGGCGGAGATCTTCGGGCCGGTGTTGCCGGTGCTGACGTACGAGCGGCGCGAGGAGGTCTACGCGCACATCAACGAAGGCGGGAAGCCGCTGGCGCTGTACGTGTTCTCGCAGGACTCGAAGATGGTGGAGGAGGTGCTCCAGCACACGACGTCCGGCGGGGTGGTGGTGAACAACGTGCTCATCCACGTGGCGAACCCGAACCTGCCGTTTGGCGGGGTGGGGATGAGCGGGTTGGGGAACTACCACGGGCACTACGGCTTCAAGACGTTCAGCCATGAGCGGGCCGTGATGGTCCAGTGGATGAAGTCGCTGGCCGCGGTGTTCTTCCCGCCGTATCGGGGAAAGACCCAGGAATGGGCTTCCAAGGCGACCCGGATGCTGGAGTAGGGCCCGGGGCGGGAGAGAGGAACCGGCATGCGCGTGGTGTCAGTGGAGGAGGCCCTGGTCCCGGGAGAGCTGCAGGCGGTGTTCGACCGCCTCCAGGCGCGCCGTTGGGAGCTGGCGAAGACAGGGCCGAAGGAGCGCCTCGCGCGGCTGGAGAAGCTCAAGGCGCTGCTCCTGGAGCGGCGTGAGGAGCTGGCGGACGCGCTGCACGAGGACTTCCGCAAGCCGCCCGCGGAGGTGGAGGCGACGGAGATCCTGCCCGTGCTGCTGGAGCTGGCGCACGTGCAGAAGCACCTGAAGGCGTGGATGAAGCCGCGCAAGGTGGGTGCGCCGCTGCTGCTCGCGGGCACGAAGAGCGAGGTGCACCCGGAGCCCAAGGGCGTGGTGCTCATCCTGGCGCCGTGGAACTACCCGTTCCACCTGCTGGTGTCGCCGCTGGTGGCCGCGGTGGCCGCGGGCAACGCGGTGCTGTGCAAGCCGAGCGAGAAGACGCCCGGCACGGCGCGCTTCCTGGCGCAGCTGCTGCGGGACGTCTTTCCCCAGGACGAGGTGGCGCTGGTGGAGGGCGGCGCGGAGGTGGGCGAGGCGCTGCTCCGGCTGCCGTTCGACCACTTCTTCTTCACGGGCGGGCCGCGCGTGGGGCGGCGGGTGATGGAGGCGGCTGCGCGGCACCTGGCGGGGGTGACGCTGGAGCTGGGCGGCAAGTCGCCGGTCATCGTGGATGCGTCCGCGGACGTGGACGCGGCGGCGGAGCGGATTGTCTGGGGCAAGTTCCTGAACGCGGGGCAGACGTGCATCGCGCCGGACCACGTCTGGGTGCACGCGTCGAAGGAGGAGGCGCTGCTGTCCGGGATGAAGGCCGCGCTGGAGCGCTTCTACGGGAAGACGGAGGAGGCGCGGCGGGCGACGCCGGACTTCTGCCGGATGGTGGATGACGGCGCGTACAAGCGCGTGTGCCGGCTGCTGGACGAGTCCGTGGCGGGAGGCGCGCGGGTGGTGGCGGGAGGCGGCGTGCACGCGGAGACGCGCTACATCGCGCCCACGGTGCTGGCGGACGTGACGCCGGAGACGGCGGTGATGGACGAGGAGATCTTCGGGCCGCTGCTGCCGGTGCTGCGCTTCGAGTCACTGGATGAGGTGGTGACGCAGGTGCGCGCGGGGGGCAAGCCGCTGGCCATGTATGTCTTCAGCCACGAAGAGGCCACGGTGGAGCGCCTGCTGAAGGAGACGAGCGCGGGCGGCACGGTGGTGAACAACGTGGTGTTGCACAACGTGAACCCGCATCTGCCGTTTGGCGGCGTTGGGCAGAGCGGGCTGGGCGCGTACCACGGCGAAGCGGGCTTCAAGGCCTTCAGCCACGAGCGCGCGGTGGTGCGTCAGGGCCGCACGGCCTTCACGAACCTCTTCTTCCCGCCCTACCGGGGCAAGGCCCAGCGCCTGGCCCGGCTCGCGAGCAAGCTGTTCGAGTAGCATCCTCGCGCGACATCACCTGGTGCGACTGGCGGGCCGGCTGTTCGAGCAATTTCCTACGGCCCGCCTTCCTCCCTTAAGCTTGAACAGGAGGGCAAGGCCTTGGCGACGGCCTTCCTGGAGGAGGCTTTCAATGCTGGCCCCTAGAACGTCCTGGCTTCTCCTCGCTGGAGTCGCTGGAGGCTTGTTGACCGGGAATTGGATGAGCTCGGCGAGCCCAGCCGCACCGGAAGCATCGTTACCGGATGCGTCGCAAGCCTCTCCCCTCCCCCTGTTCGCTCGGCTCCGCCGTGGCATGGCACGAGCCGAAGCGGAAGCGCTCGGACAAGGCGCCACACTGGGCGGATACCCGGCGAAGGTGACCTACGAGTTCTCCCCCAACGATCAACTTGAGAACTTCGGGATCTCAGCCTTTCGCCGGGAAGCGGGCTGCGCAACGGCGTTCAAGGCCCTCCACGATGAGGCAGTTTCCGCTCTTGGCGCTCCCACCTCTTCAAACCGCGTGGTGGAAGGTAAGCAGTGCGAAGACTGGACCCTCAGTGACTCAGCGCTTCGCATCTGCTGCAGACACGCCAGCCCTGCGGACGGAGGAACAGGCTGGATGCTCCTGACCGCGATCAGATCCTTCTCTCCTCAAGAGAAGCTCGACCTCGGAGACGGGTTCCATTGAAACAAAGACGCCCAGAGCGTCTCCACGCTCTGGGCGTCCGGTGCTTCTTTAGCTGCGCAGGCCCGGGGCTTCCTGGCCGGTGCGCGCGACGTACTCCGTGTAGCCGCCGCCGTACTTGTGGATGCCGTCCGGCGTCAGCTCCAGCACGCGGTTGGAGAGCGCTCCCAGGAAGTGCCGGTCGTGGGACACGAACAGCATCGTGCCCTCGTAGCGCGACAGCGCCGTGATCAGCATCTCCTTCGTGCTCATGTCCAAGTGGTTCGTGGGCTCGTCCAGCACCAGGAAGTTCGGCGGGTCGTAGAGCATCTGCGCCATCACCAGACGCGCCTTCTCTCCACCCGACAGCACCCGGCACTTCTTCTCCACCTCGTCGCCGCTGAAGCCGAAGCAGCCCGCCAACGCCCTTAACGAGCCCTGCCCCGCCCTGGGGAACGCGTCCGACAGCTGCTCGAAGACCGTCTTCTCTCCGTCCAGCAGGTCCATGGCGTGCTGCGCGAAGTAACCCATCTTCACGCTGCCACCCAGCGCCACCGTGCCTTCATCCGGCTGCGTCGTGCCCGTCACCAGCTTCAGCAACGTGGACTTGCCCGCGCCGTTCACGCCCATCACGCACCAGCGCTCCGCGCGGCGCACCAGGAAGTCCAGGCCGTCGTAGATGGTCCGCTTGCCGTAGCCCTTGCTCACGTTCTTCAGGTTCACCACGTCGTCACCGGAACGCGGCGGCGGCTGGAACTCGAAGAGCACCGTGGAGCGGCGCTTCGGCGGCTCCACCTTCTCGATCTTCTCCAGCTTCTTCACCCGGCTCTGCACCTGCGCCGCGTGCGACGCGCGGGCCTTGAACCGCTCGATGAACTTGATCTCCTTCGCGAGCATCGCCTGCTGACGCTCGTACTGCGCCTGCTGCTGCGCCTCGTTCTGCGCGCGCTGGCCTTCGTAGAAGTCGTAGTTGCCCGAGTACGTCGTCAGCGAACCGCCGTCGATCTCCACCACCTTCGTCACGATGCGGTTCATGAACTCGCGATCGTGCGACGTCATCAAGAGCGCGCCCTCGTACCCCTTGAGGAAGCCCTCCAGCCAGATGAGCGACTCCAGGTCCAGGTGGTTGGAGGGCTCGTCCAGGAACATCGCGTCCGGCCGCATCAGGAGGATGCGCGCCAGCGCCACGCGCATCTTCCAGCCGCCCGACAGCTTGCCCACGTCGCCGTCCATCATCTCTTCGCTGAAGCCCAGGCCCGCGAGGATCTCCCGCGCGCGGCCCTCCAGCGCGTACCCGCCCAGCTCCTCGAACCGGCCCTGCACGACGCCGTAGCGCTCGACGAGCTTCTCCATGTTGTCCGCCTGGTCCGGGTCACCCATGGCGGCTTCCAGATGCTTCATCTCCGCCGCGACGGTGCTCACCGGGCCCGCGCCGTCCATGACCTCGGACACCGCGCTGCGGCCGTCCATCTCACCGACGTCCTGGCTGAAGTAGCCAATGGTGACGCCGCGGTCGATGGAGACCTGTCCTTCGTCCGGGTACTCCTGGCCGGTCATCATCCGGAACAGCGTCGTCTTGCCCGCGCCGTTCGGGCCCACGAGGCCCACCTTTTCGCCCTTGTGGAGCGCGGCCGACGCCTCGATGAAGAGGATCTGCTGACCGTGTTGCTTGCCGATGTTGTCGAGACGGATCATGTGCGTACCGAAAAGGCCCGGGGAATCAGGCGGCGCGCCCTTATGCCACGAGCCGCCCGCCGGAGGGATGCTTCCGAACCCCCAACGGCTTCCGGTCCTTCCACGCGGCCGGGCAGGCAGGCCCCTGCCCGGGATTCCGCCCGGCTTGGAACGCGGGCCTCAGTCGTCCCGGTGCACCGTGCCCGGAGAGAACGCCGGGGTGCAGATGGCCACGTACTCCGCGCCCTCTTCGTCGGGGGTGCTGTAGCGGACCCACTCGCCGGGCTCGCACACCACCGACTGGCCGGCGTGGACGTCCATCATCCCGCCCTTGTGCTCCACCCGCAGCGTGCCCGCGAGCACCAGGGTGATTTCACGGAACTCGGGCGTCTGGCCCGGCTCCTCCCACCCACCCGGGCTGCGCATGTGGGCCACGCTGATGTTGGACGTCTTGGAGTTCACCCGGCCCACGTACTCGTCAATGAGCTTCGGCTTGTTGCCCACCGCCGTCACACGGATGGGCTTCTGGATGAGGGTGGGCATGCAAAGGCTCCAGGCGGGATGAAGGGAAAAGCGGCAATCCCTACCCTATCAGTGTGTGGCGTAGAGTGCCGCCGTGCTGACCGTCGACCCCCATCCCCTCCTCGACCTCATCGCCTTCACCTCCTCCTTTCCCGCTCCCCTGGGGGACCTGCCCGCGCCCGAATGGCTGCAGGCCCTGCTGAAGCCCGGCGCCACCGCGCCCCTCCAGAGTGACGACGCCGTCCGGGGCGCCGTGCGCGACCTGCTCCGCCACGGCGGCTACAAGCCCACGGGCCGGGGCAAGCCCGCGTCCGAGTACCTGGTGCGAGCCTCCGGCGACGGCACCCTGGGCACCATCAACGCCGCGGTGGACGCCTGCAACGCCGTGTCGCTGCACAGCGGCCTGCCCATCAGCGTGGTGGACCTGGACAAGGCCCAGGCCCCGTTCCGCGTCTCCACCGCCATCCAGGGCGACCGCTACGTCTTCAACGCCTCCGGGCAGACCATCGACCTGGAGGGCCTCTTGTGCCTCTTCGACGCGCAGGGCCCGTGCGCCAACGCGGTGAAGGACGCCCAGCGCACCAAGACGGACGCCACCACGCGCCGCACGCTCACGCTGCTGTGGGGCACGAAGGAGCTGAAGGGGCACACCGAGCGCGCCTTCACCTGGTACCGCGAGCTGCTGGAGCGCCTGGGCGCCACCGTCGAGCCCGTGCGCTGAAGAAGCCCTACGCCCGGGGCTTCAACGCCAGCCCCGCCACGATGTGGTCGACGATTTCTCCGGGCGGCGGCGTCACGTCCACGGTGAACGCGCCGTCGGGGACCTCCAGCGTCTCCAGCTGGCTCTGGAGCAGCGACGCCGGCATGAAGTGCCCCACGCGCTTCTGGATCCGCTCGAGGATGACGGACGCGGGCGCGTGCAGGTACACCCAGCGCTCGCGCGCGGGGTCCACGGTGAGCCTCGCCCGGTAGAAGGCCTTGAGGCCGGAGAACGCCAGCACCAGGTCCTCGTCCGTCTCCAGCGCCTTCTCCATCCTCGCGCGCAAGAGCTCCAGCCAGGGCTGCCGGTCCACGTCCGTCAGCGGCGTGCCCGCGGCCATCTTCCGGCGGTTCTCCACCGAGTGCAGGTCGTCCGCGTCCACGAACGTCCACCCCAGCCGGTCCGCGAGCGCCCGGCCCACCGTGGACTTCCCGGTGCCTGAAACGCCCATGACGATGACCACCATGCCGTTGCCGCCTCCCTCGGGTCTCGCGCGCTCCTCCATGCTGCGGCCTTCCCGCCCCAGGTGCCATGCGAGAAACACGGCCGGTGCCCCACCGGGCGTGAGCGTCCGATGTCCAACGCCGCAGGGCCCGTCCCCTCCATGCTTTCCACGTCGCGGCGCGGAACCGCTACCCTCTCGCGCCATCATGACTTCCGTGGGAGCACCCCTCGGCCGGACGCTCGCCCGGCTCCTTCTGTGCAGCGGCCTGCTCGCGCTGGTGTCCCTGTCCGCATGCCGTGACCCCGCCGCCGCGGCCGGCACCGCGCTCTTCGTCACCGCCGAGTTCGAACCCGCCCTCAACCTCACCCGGCTGCGCATCGCCGCCACCGCGGACGGCGCCACCGTGCCCACCTCGCTGCTGCCCGAGGACTCCAGCCGCGCGCTCGTGAACGGTGAGACGTTCCGCGTCCTCCTGGACGGCGCGGCCGACGGCACCCAGGCCACCGTGCGCGTGGACGGCCTGCGCAACGACGCCACGGTCGCCACCGGCGAGGCCTCCGCCACCGTGCGCGACGGCTACGAGGTGGAGGTCACCGTGCGGCTGACCGCCTCGAACGGCGGCACCTTCTGCGTGGACTGCCCGGACGGCTGCTGCCGCGACGGCGTGTGCACGTCCCGCACCTTCCGCACCTGCGGCGTGGGCGGCGTCGCCTGCGAAATCTGCGACTCGGACCGCGCCGACACCTGCACCAACCGCGGCACCTGCGGCTGCGGCACCGGCCCGGCCTGCGACCTCAACGCCAACCGCTGCGCCGGGGGCAAGTGCGTCTGCGGCCTCAGTGGCATCGCGTGCGGCCCGGGCCTGGCGTGCATCAACGGCTTCTGCCGCTGTGACCCGTCCACCTGCAACGGCTGCTGTGATGGCAACAGCTGCATCCCCGCACCCAACAAGAACCAGTGCGGCAGGGGCGGCGAGGCCTGCAAGAAGTGCGACAAGCGCTGCAACCCGGACGGTTCCTGCGACTGACGACGCGCTACTTCACGGTGAACGGGCGCGAGCTTCCCGAGTACGGATGGATGCGCCCGTCCCAGCCGGACTTCCAGTTTCCCTCGTGCACCAGCCGGTACATGCCCGGCTGCGTGTCCCGGGGAATGGGCCACGTGATTCGCACCTGTGAGCACGCGAGCGTGGGCACGCAGTACTCGCGCTGCCAGTGGTACAGCGCGACGCCGTCCCCGTCGTTCGCCACGTCCCGCCACGTGCCATCCGCCTCCCGCCGCTGCACGCGCAGGAAGGTGCCGCCCAGCTTCAGGTCATTGCGCGGGTGGCCGCCCCAGAAGGTGACGCTCGCCGTGTCGCCCCGCGCGTAGGACGCCTTCGCCTCCTCCGCGACGGCGCCGAAGTCCACCCAGAGCAGCTTGTCGTCGAACACCACGCCAGGCTGCAGCCCCACCACCGCCTTGCGCAGGTCGCGCGGCGTGGGGCCGGGCGCCACCGACGTCCCTTCGCGCAAGCTGCCCGCGAGCCCCGCGAAGGACTGCTGCAACGCCGCCAGCGTCCATGGGCCGAAGTGCGTGGACGCGCCCTCATAGTCCTGGCGCGCGTACTCCTCGCGCGTGGCCACATAGCCCGAGTAGGCGTTGGCCGGCCCCGCGATGACCACGTCCGTCACGCCCGCGCCTTGGAGCTGCGCGCGCACCGTGTCGCGCAGCCGGCGGCCCGCCATGGTGGTCATCTCGAAGGGCACCGCCACCAGCGCCAGCGGCCCCACCGTCACAACCTGAAGCGGCAGCACCTCCGGGGACCACGGGTAGGGCTTCATGGTGCCCATCTCCAGGACGATGGGCTTCTCCCCCTGGCAGGGCGTGGTGACGGCGGCGCAGGTGAACTGGCTCCACACGTCGTGCACGTTCTCGCACGTGGCCCCTTCCGAACCGAAGCCGGGCCCGTCCTCCGCGCCCGCCAACATGGACAGGCCGATGGCCGCGGGGCAGGTGCGGTGCGCGCTGCCGTCCGCGAACGCGGGCGAGACATCCACCGCGTCCATCTTCACGTAGGCGTGCCGGTAGTCCACGCCGCCCATCACGGGCATCCCGGCGGTGGACCACAGGTGCGCGGCGAAGTCGTACTGCTTCTTCGCGGACAGGGCCGCGTCCTCGAAGTCGTTCGCGCCGCCGCCGTTCGTGCCGCCCAGGATGTTGGGCGTGACGTCACCCTCATTCGAGTTCGCGAACGCCGCGACGAAGGTGTCCGGGCCTCCGGGCGTCCGTCCTCCCTTCTCCACCTCGAACGTGTGCGCCGCGAGCCCCTTGTTGTCGCCGGTGATGTACGTGTTCGTGTTTCCGAAGGACGTGGCGTGCACGGCGAACCAGTTGACGAGCCCCAGCTCGCGCCCATCCGCGGCGGTCATCCGGAGCAGCGTCATGCGGGTGTCCACGTTGTCGGGGTAGCGGGCGCGCTCGGACTCCGGGTTGCGCAGGTAGGCCTCCGGTGAGCGGTTGATGCTGGCGCCGTGCAGGTCGCCCGAGGACAGCCGCAGCGACCCTTCCGCCAGGCGCGCGTTGGCGCGGATGATGGAGTCCGTGATGCCGGAGACGATGGCCTCGAAGTTCTGGGGCACGAAGCCGAAGGTGGTCAGGTTGTAGAACGTGTAATGGCTGAAGCCGCCCGGCCCGGAGTGCGTGTGCGTGGCGCTGAGCAGCACGTTGTCGTCGGAGAACGTGTCGCCCAGCTTCGAGCGCAGCCGCTCCACCACCTGCTGCTTCACCGCCTGGAACACCATGCCCAGGTCCGCGCTGACGAAGGCCACGCGGCGGCCGTTGCAGGGCGAGGCGATGACGAACGCCCGCGAGAACAGCCGCAGGTGGATGCCCTCCGTCTTCTGGCCCACCTGCCCGTAGCCCATCATCCCCACCTCCGCCGCGGGGCCGGTGATGTCCGAGCGCGCCGCGCCGATGAGGAAGTTCGCCGAGCCCGCGCACCCGTTCGCCGGAGCCTCCACTGGAGCCGGGGCCCGCGGCGTTCCCTCCTGCGCGCTGGAAGCGCCCGGCCCCAGCGCCAGCACGCAGCCCAGCAGCAACCCGAGCACGGGAGCGAGGCGGGCGGTCAGCGTGCGCATGGCATCCTCCACGGCCTTCTAGAAGGGAAGGCCCCCGGCGGCGGCGGGACCCCAGCGTGTCTCCGTTACCCCCGGGAGGGCAGCGCACGCGAGGGCGGCCGTCCGACGCTCCACACTCGAACACGGGAGCGCGGCGGATTCAGTCCATTTCGCGGCAGCGGACGGGCTGCCCGCTCCGCCGCATGGACGCGGAAGGCGGGCCCGCTCAGGCCACGCGCGCGGGCCGCGCGGAGACGTGCAGGGTGACGCGGAAGGTGGCGCCGTGGCCCGGCGTGGACTCCGCGGCGATGGTGCCGCCCAGCGCGCGCACGATGGTGTCGCAGATGGACAGGCCCAGGCCGGTGCCCTGGCCCGGCGCCTTGGTGGTGAAGAAGGGGTCGAAGATGCGGCGCAGCAGCTCCGGCGCGATGCCCCGGCCCGTGTCGCGCACCTCCACCACCACCCGGCCGTCGTCGTCCACGCGGGTGATGAGCCGGATTTCGTGCTCGTCCGTGAAGCCTTCCGGAATCGCGTGCGCGGCGTTGATGACCAGGTTGAGGAAGACCTGGAACAGCTTGCCCTCGTTGGCACGCACCGTCGGCACGACGCCGTACTGCTTCACCAGCCGGGCGCGCGGCCGGATTTCACTGGCCGCCATCTGCGCGACGGAGTCCAGCACGCGGTGCAGGTCCACCGCCTCCTCGTGCGCGTCGTCCACGCGGGAGAAGACCTTGAGCTGGCGGACGATCTGCCGCATCCGCTCGGAGCCCTCGCGCGCGTCGTCCAGCACCTGCTGGTACTCCAGCAGCTCCTCGGCGCCCAGGGGCCGGGGCATGGGGCCCAGCGCGCGGTGCAGGAACTCCAGGTTGGAGAGCACGTAGGACAGCGGGTTGTTCAGTTCGTGCGCGATGCCCGCGGCCAGCATGCCCATGGAGGCCAGCCGGTCCCCCAGCATGAGCTGCGCCTGCATGTGCTTGCGCTCGGTGAAGTCGCGCGCCACCGTCACGCGGGCGGGCACGCCGTCGAAGAGCACGCCCAGCGTCACCAGGTCCGCGCTCACCACCTGCCCGTCGCGGCGCACCAGCGGCACTTCATGCGAGCGGGCCGCCAGCGCCCCGTCCTGTGCCTCCTCCAGGTGGCGGCGCGCGACCTCCTGGTCCTCGCGCCGCACCAGGCCCAGCAGGTGCCGGCCCAGCAGCTGCGCGGGGTCCTGGTAGCCCAGGTAGTTGGCCATGGCCGGGTTCACCGACAGGAGCATGCCGTCCGTGGTGTGCACCACCACGGGGTCCGGGAACCCTTCGATGAGCAGGTGGAAGCCGGCCTCCGTGCGGCGCAGCGCCGTCTCCGTGCGCATGCGCAGCGCGTCCGTGGTGTGCTGCTCCAGCGCCAGCGACAGCGCGCCAGCCGCGCCGGAGAGCAGATTCACCTCCACGTGCGACCAGGGCCGCGAGTCGTCGCAGTTGTCGAAGCCGATGAAACCGAACGGCTCCCCGTGCACCACCAGGGGCAGCACCAGCAGCGAACGGATGCCCTGCGCCAGGAGCACCGGCGCGTTGTCCGCGCCGAAGTCCTCCGGCGAGCCCTGCACGGCCTCGCCCCGATGGAGCTGCTCCAGCTGGGACAGCGTGAAGGCCTGATCAATGGGCCACGCCTGCGTGTCCGGGTTGTCCAGCTCACGCGAGATGCCGGGCGCGCACCACTCCGCGCGCTGGGACTGGAGCATGCGGCCGGACGCGTCGCGGTGGAACTCGAAGACGTAGGCGCGGCTGGCGCCCGCGACGCGGCCCAAGGGCTCCAGGATGGAGCTGTACACATCCCCGGAGGCCTCCGGCGCGAGCAGCTGCCGCTGCACCTCCACCATCGCGCCCAGGTAGCGCTCGCGCGTGGCGGCGGCCTCCTCCGCCAGACGGCGCGGGGTGACGTCCACCAGCGTGCCCAGCACGCCGCCCAGGTGCTCCGGGTCCCCTGTCGCGGACAGCTCCACCCAGCGCGGTTGCGGGGTGCCCGACAGGCGCAGCTCCAGTCGCGAGGGCACGTCCGTGCGCGCCAGCGCCGTGCGCAGCAGCACGCGCGCCTGGTCCCGGTCCTCCGGGTGGAACAGCTCCACCAGCGAGCGGCCCAGCCACGCGTGCACGGGCGCTCCGACCAGGCGCTCCCAGGCGGGGGTCGCCAGGACGAGGCGGCCCGCCGCGTCCAGTTCGAAGAGCGCCTCGCGCAGCAGCGATCCGGCGCGCTGGAAGCGACGCGTGTCCACGAGGTCGCTCGCCACGGATGACTGCCCCAGAGCAGCGGCGCTCCCCGTTTCGCGTTGCTCCTGCGTCACCGCGGCCTCCTTCATCACGGATGAAACGGAATGAAATCTGGATTGGAGGGAAACCCGCCCGGTGCGTCCGGGCCCGACCCTCTTCCCGTCTCACCGCGGCCCGAAGCATAGGGCGCTCGAATGTTTCAAAGTCAATGGACCCACCGGGGACTCAAGGGTTTCCCTCGGAGTCTGGAGGCTCCCACCCCCCGGGAATTCCGGATCGTGGGCGTTGACGGCGATCCCCGAGCAGGCGTGCAGGCACGCCACCCACGATGGCCCACGGGGGCACGTCGCGGGTGACGACGGCGCCCATGCCAATCACCGCATGGTCGCCCACGGTCACACCGTCAGTGATACCCGCGTTGGCGCCCACCCAGACGTCCTGGCCAATCACGATGCCCTTCGAGGTGACGGGCTGCTCGCGCACGGGGCGGTCCGGCGCGAGCCCGTGGTCGAAGGCGTAGAGCGTGGCGCCGGTGGCGATGCGGCTGCCCTCGCCGATGCGGATGCCGCACGCGCCGCCGTCCAGGCTGACGCGCGCGTTGAGGCTGACGCGCGGCCCCAGCACGACCGGTCCGTGCACGAAGGCGTCCGCGCCAATGCTGCACCCCGGCCCGATGCGCACGGTGCGGCCGGGCTCCGCGAAGATGCGTGCCTCCGGAGCAATGAAACATCCTTCGGCGATATCAACTGTCTCCAGCGCGCGCAGGCGGTCCTGCACCTCGCGCTGCCAGGCCTCCGCCCACTCGCGGTGGCGCGGCTTGAGGCTGAAGTAGAGCCACGGCATCCACGACAGCCGCAGCTTGTGTTGTTCACGGCGTTGCGCGTCCAGGTCCACGGGCCCTGACTACCACGGGCCCGGCTTCAACCGGACGCGGGCTCCGGCGCCGCGGCGGGCTCCACGGTGAAGTGGCAGCGCTCGCGCTCCTTCGCCACGGCCTCCGCGTCCAGGGACACGGGGGACAGGTGGCAGAGCATGTCGTCCGGCTCCCACGGGTACGGCTGGCCGTCCAGGCGCACGCGCCCTTCGGCCACGGCGCGCGTCGCGTCCACGAGCGACAGCGAGGACAGGTCGCGCATCAGCGCCTCGAAGCGGCCCTGGCGCTCCGGGGTGGAGAAGTGGAAGCGGCCTCGCGCGACGACGGCCAGGTGGTACCACATGGGCCGGAAGGCCACGCCGGCCAGGCCCAGGCGCTGGGCCATGGCGAGCAGCACCTCCGTCGTCTCGCGCGACAGGCCCAGGCCGGGCACCTCCTGGCCGGGCAGCTGCGGGCGCGTGTCGCTGAAGCGCGCGCGGGGGTGGCGCAGGGACAGCCAGTTGGCGAAGAGGAAGGTCTCGCCCTGGAGCACCTTCTTCTCCACCACCGCGTCCGACAGCAGGTGCTCGCGGCCCCCCGCGTGGCCCAGCACCATGATGCGGTCGCCGGTGCCGCCGGTGGAGGCCACCTGCACGCGCAGGCGGCTGTAGCCCAGGCGCTCCACGTACGACAGCAGGCCGTAGCGGAAGAGCGCGTACTCGATGCCCTGCGCGGTGTAGTGGCCCAGGACGCGCGGCTGCACCTCCGGCCCCAGCCGCAGCGGGCCCTCCAGGTCCTCCAGCGAGAAGGGCTCCCAGTGCGGCGCCTTCCCGGCGGTGTTGGCCTTCTCTGGATCCAACAGGTGCGCGATGCGCTGGAAGCGCGCGCTCAGCGGGTCGTAGCGCGCGGTGATGCGCTGGTGGCCCAGGCCCGCGAGCACCAGCACGGTGCCCGCGAACAGCTTCCAGGACTCCGCATGGTAGCCGCCACCGGGCAGCCACACGCTGGCCTTTCCCCGCAGCGCGGCGGCGATGGCCACGTCGCGCTTGCGCGCGCCCTGGAGCGTGATGCCCACGCGCCCGAAGCGGTCCCCGGACAGCACGTCCCCGCCAGCGATGACGAAGGTGATGTCCGAATGGGGCATCCGCGCGAGCAGGTCCTTCACCTTCTGCACGTAGGTGATGTCGTCGCAGCCGTCCGGCACGCGTGTTTCATCCACGCCGGGGGGCAGCACGCCCCAGTCGCTGCCGGACACGGAGCCGATCCACACCTTCGGCTGTCCGGCGAGGCACGCGGCGGTGCCGTCCGGAGGGTGCGCGTCCAGGTCCAGCACGGCCACGGAGCCGTCGAAGCCGGAGGCGCGCAGGTCCGCCACGGCCACGGCGATGTCGTTGACGGTGCAGAAGCCGCCGCCCTTGTCCGGGCGCGCGTGGTGGAAGCCGCCGGCCATGTTGACCACGGGCCCCTGCCGCGCGAGCGCCAGCCGGGCCGCGCCCAGCGTCCCGCCGCACACGAGCCGCACGCTGTCCAGGAGCGCGTCCACGGGGACCTCGGACGGGTCGGTGGCGTAGATGCGCGCGAGGGTCGCGGGGTCGGAGAGGGACTCCAGGTAGCGGGCGCCATGCACGCGCGCGAGCTGCGCGTAGGACACGGGCACGGGGTGGCGCACGTCCGCGGCGCGCACCACGCCGGCCTCCAGCAGGTACCAGGTGGTGAAGTCGGTGCCGCGCGGCTCGACGCCCACGGAGGACTCGATGCCGCTGAGGGGCAGGCGGTAGGCCTCGTCGTAGAAGACGTGCACCCGGCCGCGTCCCAGGCCCAGCTTCCACAGCCACGCTTGAATCATCCGCGCCTCGCGGGTGGCAGGGAGTGGCGGATGTTCACGGGGACGATGGACACAGGGAGCGGGTCGAAATGGGTGGTGGCCCCTTCATCCTGCGTGGGGGCCGTGGGCGCAAGGCTCATTCCACGGGGCGCTGGGCCTCTTCCCGCAGGGCGGGGCTGCGGCGGCGCACGGTACGGGCGGCGACGGTGACGAACAGGGCCCACGCGAGCCCGGCCACCCAGCCGCCGAGCACGTCCGTGGGGTAGTGCACGCCCAGGTACACGCGGGTGCAGCCCACGAGGACGGAGAGCACCAGGGCCACGGCGAGGAGGTAGACCTTCACGCGGCGGTGCTCGGCGAACTGGGCCAGGAGCGCGCCCAGCGTGAGGTAGGTGATGGCGGACAGCATGGCGTGGCCGCTGGGGAAGCTGGTGGACATGGTCTCGGTGAGGTGGGGCACCACCGAGGGGCGCGGGCGGTGGAACAGGTTCTTGAGCGCCGCGTTGAGGATCCACCCTCCGACGATGGAGGACAGCACGAAGAGGCTGGTGCGGTAGCGGCGGGCCACCACGAGGAAGCCGCACACGGCCGCGGTGAGGAGCGCCAGGACGGGGAAGCCGCCCAGGGACGTCACGTCGCGAGCGGTCTCCGAGAGCCACCACGGGCCTCGGGGGAGCGCGGGGTCCTCGTCACGGCGCAGGGAGCGGACGATGCGCTCGTCGATGTCCTGCGTGTCGCCTTCATGGACCTCGTCGGACAGGACGACGAAGCCCAGGACGCACGCGACCACGAGCAAGAGCAGCCCCAGGGGCCGCGTCACCATCACGTCCCAACCCGACACCCACCGCCATGGCCCTCGTGACATGGCCGTGACTTAAGACAGCGGGTGCGGGCTGGCCATGGGCTTTTCGCGGCGAGTGTCGGACAGGCTCCAGGTGCTCAGGGAGGGTCCACGGACACGCCCAGTTCCTCCGCGCCGGCCTCATACGCTGAAGCGCGGAGAGTCGCGGGTGAAGGTGGCGGCGCGGTTGGGCATTTCGCGGGACGAACTGCGTCGCCACCGAGCCAGCGGCTCACTTCAGCGGCGAGAGGTCGTTGCGAATCACCCGCTGCTGGAAGCCGCTCGTCGAGGCCCCACCCTGCACGATGGGGTTCGACGAGTTGAGCGTGAGCTGGCCGTACGCATCCGTGCTGCCGGCCGTGGCCTGCTGCGGGACGTCATTGCCGTTGTACTGCACCGTCGCGACGACGAGTTCGCCGGTGGCCGAGTAGGTCCAGTTCTGCTGGTACGACGCGCTGCCGAACTCGATGCAGTCGATGGACCACTGGTTGTAGACCGTGGACTTGTCGTACGGGCCGGTCCAGCCCTGCGTATTGCCGAACCCATCGCTGGAGAACAGGCTGTAGACGAGCTCCGTCGGCGGGTACGCGGCCAGCCCGCCGCTCTCGTTACTCTGGAGCCAGAACTCGGTCGTCGTCACGTACGGGCCGCGCGCGTGGCCCGGCTGCTGGCTGAAGTCGGTGAACCAGCACGACAGGTCATCCGCGCGGTCGGCGATGTACTTCGCCAGGTCTCCATCCGCCGCCGTGACGGACGCGATGGTGCCGTACCACCACTGCTTGCCCGCCGGCGCGTTCTGGTAGGTGCGGTGCGCGGCGAGGTAGAGCTGCTCGACGAAGCGGCGCTTGAGGTTGACCAGGAACGAGGAGGCCATCGACTCCTCCGCGTTGTTCCAGTAGGTCTCGTCGTCGGGCAGCTTGGGCGAGGCGAGCGCGAGCAGCCCGAGCTGCGCCGGCATCCCCGTGAGGGGGCTGGTGTAGAGCTGCTGCCAGACGGCGTCGAGCCCGCTGGTGCCCCGCGCGTTGAGCAGCGCGTCGTGGAGGTCGCCGACGGCGTTGAGGGACGCGTCGAACGCGGACTCCAGGTTGCTCTGGTAGGCCTCGAGCGTCATGGACCCGTTGGCCCCCTTCGCGGCCTCGCTGTCCTGCGCCGCGGTGAGCGCCGTGTCGAAGAGGGCCGCGAGCGAGCCGCCCACCTCCGGAATCGCGTTGAGGACGACGTTGATGACGCCGAAGAGGCAGTCGAGGCCAATCTGCAACGCCGGGTCGGTCACCGCCGGCGCGTTGAACGTGTCGAAGACGCCGACGATGCTCCCCTGCAGGTCATCCCGCACGTTCTTCAGCGACTGGTTCGTCTGCTTCAGGATGGCGAGCACCAGGTCCACGTTGGCGTCGGTCGGGTCCGGCAGCGCCGGCGTCGCGAACTCGGACATCGCGATGAGCCCGCGCTTCGTCGTGTACTCCCACGTGGGCCAGCCCGCGCTCCACCCGCGCGAGGACGCCAGCCGCATGACGCTCTGGGCCCAGACGGCCGTGTCGCTCAAGTCAATCAGCGAGCGCGGCTGGAACATCACCTCGAACAGGTCGGCGTTGTCCGCGTCCACGAAGGTCAGCCCCGGGTAGTCCTTGGAGAAGAGCAGTGCCGTGCGCGTGTCCGCCGTCTCCGAGAACGTGGGAATGCCGAGCTGGTAGCCCTGGGCCACCGCCCAGCGCATCACCGTCACGCCCCAGTCCTCGATGGGGTTCTCCGGCACGACGGGCGGAAGCTGGGACTTCGGGATGTCGACAACGGAGATGGCCGGGTGCTCCAGGAGGAGGATGACGCCCCACGTGGCCTGACCCACCTCCCACGTCGGAATCGCGCCGATGCAGCCGCTCTGCGTCTTCGCCCAGGCCATGACGGTCTGCATGGCGTACTGCACCATCGGCAGCGACGCGTCCGAGGGGGCGTAGGGGGCGAGCTGGCTCGTGGGCACGTCCTGCCACTGCAACAGCCGGGGCTGGGTGGCATCCATCACGCGGGTACGGAGGGCGGCGGCGGTTCTCGACATGGGAGGCTCCTGTGAAAAGGGGTTCGGCAGCGGTGCCGGCTCTGCGCCCGGGGGCTTGAGCAAGCGACGTGCCGCCTCCGCCCGCGGCCCGGCACGGCGCCGGACACAGGGGAGCGCCTCTCTTCCCGGCGCGGCGGGTGTGTCGGCGACACGTCGGCGACGTGTCGGCGACATGCTGATGGACGGGGGCGACCCGCGGGGCGTCCCTTGCGCCATTCGTAGCGAAGGCGCGCAGCGCCTCGGGGAACGGCAACGAGCCACTGCGCCGCCTGACGGAACTGCTCCAACTCCTTTTCCATCTCCACGGACCACCCTGAAGATGATCAGCAGCGCCAGCACCACGTCGACCGGGGTGTGACGTTGATGTCCGCCTTCACTCCGCCCCTGCCGCCCACGGCCATTCCCATGCACAGCCTCCCTATGAGTCGAACCACGGGGCCGGGATGCCGTTGGCCGTGGGCACCCGGTGGTTCGGTCATGGCTCGGTCACCGGCGCCGGACAGGCTGGATGCGTCGCACCTCAGTCCTGATAGGCATAGCTCACGTCGGGGAGCTCGGGGCGTGCCTGGCCCGCGAGCCATACGTCGGTACCGACCATGCGTACCTCATCGACGGTGTTGAGCACGAAGCCAGGGAGTGAGGGAACGCCGTCGTCAAACCAGCGCAGCAGCAGCTCGTGAGCATCGAAGTCGAGGACCAGCGGGGCCACCACCGGATCAGCGAGCGCTTGTGCCGGTCCAGGCCAACCCAGAGCCCGCAGCGCCTGTTCCAATGGGTTATTCGGCTCGGGGAAGCGCTGATAGTCCTCGATCCAATCAGCCCAGTCCTGTTCGAGCAGCGCCACGGCGTAGGCGCCAGGCAGGACGACCTCGTAACGAACTTCGACAACGCCCGGGGTGCGCCAATGCTGGCCGAAGTTCATTGTGCGCACGCGCAAGGCGTCCACCAACACCGGGCAGCCCTCCACGAGGTATCTGGCCGTATGTGGCGGAACGGGGAATCGTGGCCGCCACTCGTTCTGATAGGTCATGGTTCCTCCGACAGGATACTGGAGCAGAAGAGAGAACGCTGAAGCGGGGCCGAGGTCATGCGGACGACCGAGAGTGGACCACTCCTGAGCAACGCGGACCTGGATGCGTTCGAGCAGCGGTTCGAGCTCGCGCTCCCACTGCCACTTCGTGAATTCCTGCTCGCCACCCACGGAGGCCGGCCGGAGCGCGACCTCTTCAAGCTCCAGGGGCTGCCGGGGAATCCCATCGGCCGGATCCACTTCTTCTTCGGACTCAACGACCCCGTCGAGTCCTGCAACCTGGACTGGAACCTGGAGGTCTTCCGGGATCGCATCCCTCCAGGTCTGCTCCCCATCGCGACGACAGAGGGCGCGGACAAGGTGTGTCTGTCCGTGACGGGCCAGGTGTTCTACTGGGACGCGCATGCCCGGCCGGGCACGGCCAGCGTCCACTTCCTGGCGGAAGACCTCGACACCTTCATCTCGGCGCTTCAGTCGGATGCGCTGTCGCCCACCCTGCTGGAGTCCTGAGCGGCGTACGCCCCTGGACGCTCCGACCCCGGAGGCATTGTCAGGGGTGTGGGGCCTGTTATCACCCGGTGACGTTCGCACCCCGGGAGGCACCCGCACATGGCCATCGCCACCATCAGCCCCACCACCGGCAAGATGCTGCGCACGTTCGACGTGCTCTCGTCCGAGGAGCTGGAGCGCAAGCTGCAACGGGCCGCGGAGACGTTCCGCTCCTACCGCGAGACGTCCTTCGCCGACCGCGCCCGCTGGATGCGCCGCGCCGCTGAAATCCTTGAAGTCGAGGCAGGCCGCTTCGGCCGCATGATGACGGAGGAGATGGGCAAGCCCCTGGAGGCCGCCAAGGCCGAGTCCATCAAGAGCGCCACCGCGTGCCGCTACTACGTCACCCGCGCCGAGAAGCTCCTGCGCGACACGCCCATCGATGTGGATGGCGACACCGCCTTCGTGCGCTACCAGCCCCTGGGCCCCGTCCTCGCCATCATGCCGTGGAACTTCCCGTTCTGGCAGGTCGTGCGCTTCGCCGCCCCCGCCCTCATGGCCGGCAACGTGGGCCTCCTCAAGCACGCCAGCAACGTGCCCCAGTGCGCCATCGCGCTCGAAGAAATCTTCCGCACCGCCGGCTTCCCTGAAGGCGCCTTCCAATCGCTGTTCATCGAGACGTCGGAAGTAAACCGCGTCATCGAAGACCCTCGCGTGAAGGCCGTCACCCTCACCGGCAGCGAGGGCGCCGGCCGCGCTGTCGGCGCCGCCGCGGGCCGTGCCATCAAGAAGGTCGTCCTGGAGCTGGGCGGAAGCGATCCGTTCATCGTCATGCCCAGCGCGGACCTGGACAAGGCCGTGCACACCGCCGTGTCCGCGCGCCTCATCAACAACGGCCAGTCCTGCATCGCCGCCAAGCGCTTCATCATCGCCGAGCCCATCGCCCAGGAATTCGAACGCCGCTTCGTCGAACGCATGAAGACCATGGTGGTCGGTGACCCCATGGACCCAAAGACCGACGTCGGTCCGCTCGCCACGCCCGGCATCCTCGAAGGGCTGCACGCCCAGGTGCAGGAGAGCGTGAAGGCCGGCACCCGGCTGCTGCTGGGCGGCAAGCCCCAGGGAGGCCCCGGCAACTTCTACCCGCCCACCGTCCTGGCGGATCCGCCGCCCAAGGCCCCCGCGTTCCATGACGAGCTCTTCGGCCCCGTGGCCACGCTGCTGCGCGCCCGCGACCTGGAGCACGCCATCGAGCTGGCCAACGCGACGCCCTTCGGCCTGGGCGCCAGCGTGTGGACCCAGGACGCCAACGAGCAGCGCCGCCTCATCGACGGCATCGAGGCCGGCATGGTGTTCGTCAACGCGCTCGTCGCCTCCGACGCGCGCCTGCCCTTCGGCGGCGTGAAGCACTCCGGCCACGGCCGCGAGCTGGCCGACCTGGGCATCCGCGAGTTCGTCAACGCGAAGACCGTCCGCATCACCAGCGCGTCCGGCGCCCCGCCGCCGTCGAAGCACGCGGGCGAATAGTCAGCGCGTGCGCACCCGGCCATCCACGGGCGCGCCGTGCACCTCTTCCAGGGCGGACGTCACCGCGTCCACCTCCGCGCCCAGCTGCTCCACGCTGTGTCGCAGGCCCGCGCCGGCCACGTCCGCGTCCGCCGCGTCCGCCGAGCGCACCCGCAGCACCTGGGCGTAGAGGTTCTCCAGCGTGTACGCCAGCCGCGTGAACTCGGCCTCCAGCCGGTCCGCCGCCCGGGTCAGCTCCGCGCGCTGGCGCACCTGCTCATCCAGCACCTGCAACGCCGCGCGCAGCCGGTCGCGCACCACCACGTCCTCCTCCGCGGCCCAGCGCGTCTCCAGCTTCTTGCGCTCGTCCGCCAGCCGCTGCACGTCCTCCGGCGGCGCCACCGTGCGCAGCTCGCGCTCGCGGCGGATGAGTTCGTGGCAGCTCTTGCGCAGGTCCTGCACGGTGCGCTCCGGCGAGCGCACCATCTCCTGCAACACGCCCCTCCCCGCTCGCAGCTCCGAGAGCAGCTTCTCGCAGACGGCGTCCACGCGCGTCAGGCGCGGATCCACCGGCGCCTCCGGCACCTTCGCCTGGGGCAGCACCGGCGCGGGCGGCTCCTCCACGCGCGTCAGCAGGGGGTTGTTGCGCGGGCGCAGGTGCTTCGCGGCCCCCGAGAAGAAGCCGAGCGCCACGAACAGCAGCCACCAGTACTGATGCGGGAAACGCACCACCGTGGCCACGCACGCCAGCGCGACGACGAGCTGCCCCACGCCCACCACCGGGTTGCGCGAGGCCTCCTCCCGCGCCGCCTTCTCCGCGCGCTTCGCCTCCCGGTGCGCCTGCTGCTGCGCGAGGTACGCGTCCCGTTTGGCCTGCCGCTCCGCGCGGCGCAGGGCGTCCTTCGACTCGCGCTCCCACTGCTTCTCCCACCGCTGGCGCTCCCGCTCCGCGCCGCGCTCCCACTCCCGCTCCCAGCGGTCGCGCTCCTTCTCGGTGGGCAGGCGGCCCATCCGGCGCACCCACGCCTCCAGGGCCGCGTCCTTGCGCGCGCGTCCCTCCTCGATGGCCGCCTCCAGCCGACGCAGGCGTTCGGCCGCGTCGTGAGGGGGCGAGGAGGCAGGGGGCGCTTCGCGGTCTCGGGGCACGAGGTGACGCTAACAACTTCCCCCGGGGTTGGGGACTGTCGTGGGTGGCCCCATAAGCGCAGGTGTTGAGCCATTGGCGCGCGGCGGCCAGGCGGACACGGGCGCGCGGTGGTCCCCTGTGAACGGATGCGGTACTGGGAGGGCACGATGACCCTTCCCACCGCCGCCACCCGCCGCTTCCAGTGGTTCAGCCAGGGCGTGCTCCTCTACACCCTGGGCGTCATCCTCTGGGGCGCGTTCGTGCGCGCCACCGGCTCCGGCGCGGGCTGCGGTGACCACTGGCCCGTGTGCAACGGCGAGGTGATCCCCCGCGCCCCCTCCATCCAGACCCTCATCGAGTACACCCACCGCCTCACCAGCGGTCTGGCCACGGTGCTCGCCGTCGCGCTCTACGTCTGGGGCCGCCGCGAGTTCCCCAAGGGCCACCCGGGCCGCAAGGCGGCGTTCTGGGCGCTGGTGTTCATGCTCACCGAAGGACTGGTGGGCGCGGGCATCGTGCTGCTCAAGTACGTGGCGCAGGACGCGCGCCTGGGACGCGCGGTGTGGATGGGCGTGCACCTGACCAACACCTTCCTCCTGGTGGGCGCGCAGACGCTGGTGGTGTGGTCATCCAAGGGACGCGCGCGCATGGTGTTCCAGGGCCAGGGCGCCGTGGGCGCGCTCCTGGGCGGGAGCATCGCCGGCATGCTGGTGCTGGGCGTCAGCGGCGCGGTGGCCGCGCTGGGCGACACGCTCTTCCCCGCCACCAGCCTCACGCACGGCTTCGAGCAGGACCTGTCGGAGACGGCGCACGTGCTCTTGCGCCTGCGCGTGTTCCACCCGGCCATCGCGGTGGCCATGGGCGCGCTGCTGGTGTTCGGCGGCCGTCAGGTGGCGCGGCTGCGGCCCTCGCCGGAGGTGCGGCGCGCGTCCGCGTGGCTCACCGGCATGTACGTCGCGCAGCTGTGCGCGGGCATCATCAACCTGGTGCTGCTGGCGCCGGTGGCGATGCAGCTGGTGCACCTGCTGCTCGCGGACTGCGTGTGGATGTGCGTGGTGCGGCTGTGCGCGGCGGGGCTCGCGGAGGACGCGCCGCGCCTGGAGCCCGCGACCGGGCCCGCATCCCGCGTGGAGCCGGTGTAGCGCTCAGCCGCGCAGCCCCCGGGGCACCAGCACGCGCGCCACCGCCTCGAAGAGGCCGCTGACCGCGAGCGCGAGCACCGCTGCGGGCACCGCGCCTTCCAAGATGAGCCCCACGTCATCCAGCCGGATGCCGGTGAGGATGGGCTGGCCGTAGCCGCCCGCGCCCACCAGCGCGCCCAGCGTGGCGGTGCCCACGTTGATGACCGCCGCCGTCTGGATGCCCGCGAGGATGGACGCCGCCGCCATGGGCAGCTCGATGCGCCACAGCCTCGCGCCGGACGGCAGGCCCAATGCCTCCGCGGATTCGCGCACCTCCCACGGGATGCCCTGGAGCCCCGCCGCCGTGTTCCGCACGATGGGCAACAGGCTGTAGAGGAACAGCGCCGCGATGGCCGGCTTCGAGCCGATGCCCAGGAGCGGAATCATGAACACCAGCAGCGCCAGCGACGGCACCGTCTGGATGACGCTGGAGAGGCCCAGCACGCCCTGCCCCAGGCGCGGACGGCGCGCGGCCACCACGCCCAGCGGGATGGCCAGCGCGATGGCCGCCACCAGCGACAGCCCCACGAGGAACAGGTGCTCGCGCGTGCGCTGCCAGATGCGCGCACCCCTCCCGTCCGTGCGCACCTCCGTGGTCAGGCCGAACGAAGCCTGGAGGAAGTCCGCCGCCACCCGAGCCTCCGGCACGTGCTCCAGCCGCGCGCGGGCGTTGAGCCCCACCATCTCCGCCTCCGTCAGCGAGCCCTCCAGCCGGTGCAGCGCCTTGACCCCCCGGGGCGCTCGCGTCTCCAGGTCCGCGCGGTAGAGGAGCACGGCGTCGTACGCGGGGAAGTGGTGCCGGTCGTCCTCCAACACGCGCAGCCCGTAGGCGGCGATCTCCGCGTCCGTGGAGTACAGGTCCGTGAGCTGGATGGCGCCGCTCTCCATGCCCCGGTACGCCAGGTCGTGGTCCAGGCCGCGCACGTCGCGCTGGGGCAGGCCGTACGCGTCGCGCAGCGCGGGCCAGCCGTCGCCCCGCTGCATGAACTCGTTGCTGAAGCCCACGCGCAGCTCCGGATGCGCCTTCAGGTCGGAGATGCGGCGGATGCCCAGCCGCTCGGCCTCCGCTTCCTTCATGCCCAGCGCGTACGTGTTGTTGAAGCCCAGCGACGCGCTCATCCGCAGGCCTTCGTCCGCGAGCGCCTTCCTCAGCGCGTCGTCGTCAGGCAGCGCGCGGCCCACGAGCAGCTCCTGCCGCAGCGTGCCGGTGTACTCGGGATAGACGTCCAGCTCGCCCCGGCGCAGCGCCTCCCACAGCACCGTGGTGCCGCCCAGCTCGCGGCGGTGCGACGCCCGCGCGCCCGCGTCGTTCGCCACCTGCGTCACCATCTCCCCGAGGATGACGGACTCGGTGAACTTCTTGGACCCCACGCGCACCTGGGGCCCGCCGCCTCCTTCGGTGCTCGTGCACGCGACGGTGAGCAGCAGCAGCCACGCCAACGACAGCGCCCGCATCATCCCTGCCTCCGCAGGGGCAACGGGCGCTGCGCCTGGATGAACCGCGTGACGAACGGATCCGTGGGACGTGCCTCCAGGTCGCCCAGCGTGCCCTGCTGCACCACCTGGCCCTCGCGCATCAGCACGATGCCGTCCCCCAGGAAGGCGGCCTCCGCCAGGTCGTGCGTGACGAGCACCACCGTCTTGCCCAGCCGCTCGAAGATGCCTCGCAGGTCCGTCTGGAGGTCATGGCGCACCAGCGGATCCAACGCGCCCAGGGGCTCATCCAGCAGCAGCACGTCCGGGTCCAGCATCAGCGCGCGCATCAGCGCCACGCGCTGACGCTGACCTCCGGAGAGCTCGCCCGGCAAGCGCTCCAGCGCCTCCGCCGGGAAGCGCGTCAGGTCCATCAGCCGCGCCAATCGCTCGCGGATCCGCGCCTCCGGCCAGCGCAGGTGCCGCGCCATCAGCGTGACGTTCCGCGCGCCGGTGAGGTGCGGGAACAGGCCTCCTCCCTGGAGCGCGTAGCCCACGCGTTGGCGTACGGCGAGCAATGCGTCCCCATCCTCCGGCAGGGGCTGTCCGTCGAAGAGGACGCGTCCTGTGTCGGGCCGCAGCAGACCGTTGAGCAGCCGCAGCAGCGTGGACTTCCCGCAGCCACTGGGACCGATGAGCACCGTGGTGGCGCCCTTGGGCAGGCTCAAGTCCAGCGGGTGCAGGGCCTGCGCTGCACCGAAGCGCTTGGACACTCCTTCCAGGAGGAACACGAACGCCACGTCCCTTCAGCGCGGGGCGAACACGCCGTTGCAGATGGTCGGAAAGGGGAAGGGCGCACTCGCCGGGAGGCTGCACGCCGCGAACAGGCCCCAGCCCTTGTAGTTCACGCCGCCGGTCCAGACCTGGACGTCCTCGCCCCCCTCCTGTCCGGGCGCGGTGAAGCGGACGCAGCGCGTGGCCAGGCCCTCCACGTAGCAGTCGCGTACCTCCACCGTGCTGGCGCCCGGGAGCGCGTCGCGCAGCTCCTCCGTGCTCCGGTCGCGCCAGCGCTCCACCTGGCCCGTGCCCGGCAGCACCGGAACGAAGACGCTCCAGGAGAAGGTGGACGTGGCACAGCGGATCCTCCCCGCGCGCGTCGTCGAGTCCGCGACCTCGCAGCCCTCCGGCAGGTACAGCACGCGCCACGGCAGCCGGGGCGGTGTGATGAGCGCTGACGGCGACAGCGTGTCGCCCTCCGGGTTGCCCCGCGTGGCCAGGTACGCGAACAGCTCCAGGCACCGGCCCAGCCCCGCGCGGACGTCGTCGCGCACCACGCAGCCCAGCTGCCGCACGTGGCCCGCGGTGGGCGTCACCGCCGTGACGTAGCCGCCCACCGTGCAGGCGTTCTCACCGGAGCACCGTTCGAAGCGCAGGGACGGGTGCGGCTGTCCACCAAGCGGCAGCTCGCCCCGGGCTTCCGTGAGGCCCGGGCCCAGCCGGGCATGCACTCGGGCACGGCCGGAGTCCACGGCCTGCGCCTCGCTCTTCCCGGGCTGTTCGTGCAGCCACACGGAGAGCGCGCCGCAGCGGTACGTGCGCGACGCGGCGCTGTCCGGGACGGGGACACAGCCCTCGAAGAGGGTGCGCGCGTCGTCGACGAAGGGGCCCGCGGGCGTCACGCCCTCGGAGGGGACCGCGTGGGCCACTGGCGCGGACGCCAGACACGCGCTCAGCAGTCCCCCGAATGTCACTCCCATCGCCGCGAGTGCGGTACGCATCCGCGAGGGGATAGGCGCCGGACCCGGCCGAGTCAACCGGCCCGTCGGCCCGACGCCCACCGCGCTACACACGCGGTCACTACTTCTTCTTCATCTGCTTCTCGAGCTCCTTCGCCTGCGTCTCGTTACCGCTGACGACGCGCTCCGTGTCGCTCAGGAGCGCCAGGAAGGTGGCGTCGTTCTTGTACTCCTTGCGGCCCTCCTTGAGGACCTCCTTGCCCTTCTTCTGGTCCTCCGCGATGCGCGTCAGGAAGGCCTTGTCGAACTCGGGGCCCTCCTTCTCCTGGAGCTTGGTGATCTCCTCGTTCGACTGGTCGATGGCCTTGCCCAGCTTCTCGCCGGTGCCCTTCATCTTCTCCTGGTAGCCCTGCTGCACGCCGGAGCCGCCCGTGCCCGTCTGGTCCTCGGAGGTGACATTGCTGTCGCTGAGGGCGCTGATCTGCATCTTCTTCTGCTCGGCCCAGGTGCGCAGCTGGCTCTGGCTGTTCTCATGGTCCTCGCGCAGCTTGGTGGCGAACTCCTTCACCTGCGGATCCGTCGCCTGCTGCTCCGCGAGCCGCGCCAGCTTGATCTGGCGGTTGTTGAAGGCGGCCAGCTTGCCCACGTACTGCACGCGCTTGGCGGCCGCCTCACCCACGGCCTTGCCCTGCTTCATCTCGTGTTTCTGCTGCTTCTCCTCGTCGTTGGCGTGGGCGGAGAAGCCCAACAGCCCCGTCATGACCGCCGCCGTCACCGCCCGCGCCTTCCAATTCGCCTTGCTCATGGGCCCTGCCTCCCCCGCCTTCGCGGATGAAAGTTTGACGGGAGCAAGGTGTGGACGCGGAAGCCTGATGCCAGGGCCGCCTGGCTGAGCGCCCCACCCCCGGGCGCGAGCCCCGCGGGATGAAACCCGTGTCACTCCACGGGCAACAGGCCGCGCACCACCGCGCCGCGCCCCTGCGCCGTGGCCTGGGCCCAGCCGCGCAGCAGCGCCAGCACCTCCGAGGAGAAGCCAGGCGTGTCGACCAGCGTGACGGTGGTGGACGCTCCGCCCGTCTGCGCCTGCTCGAAGCGCGCGGTGAGCCAGCAGGCCCCGGCGCCCACGCCCTCGGGCACCGTGCGCGACACCTCCAGTTCCAGAAGCGCGGACGGGGACAGCCACCCTTCCGCCCAGCGCAGCCGGCGCTCCAGCAGCGCGCTCAGGGATTCGCTCACGGCCGTGGCCTGGAGCGCCCGGGGTTCGCCGTCACCGGAGGGCAGGTACACCTCGCGCAGGAAGGGCGGCTCGCGGGTCAGCGCATGCGCCGTCGCGCGCAGCCACAGGCGGCAGTCGCGCAGCACGTCCGCCGTGGTGGCCTCGAAGGAGGGCAGCGGGTGGCGCGTCGCGGAGCGGCGGTTGCCCTTGCGGTCCGGCTCCACCTCCACGAAGGGGGACACGCGCGCGCAGCCCTCCACCGTGCCGTCCACCTCCAGCCCCAGCCGCTCCAGCCGCGAGCCCCGGCCCAGGCTCCGCCACAGGTCTACGAAGGCCGCCGCCAGCGGCGCCGCGTTCGCGACCGAGTACGGCCGCCACTCCACGCGCTGACACACCACGCGCGCCGACGGCACCCGCGCCCCGGGAGGCCCCAGCCCCAGCGTCAGGTCCTCGCCGCCCACCGCCACGCGCGAGGCCAGCACGTGCCGCACGGGGCCCTCCAGCAGCCACACCTGCAGGGCGCCTCGCGGCACCGCGCCCTCCACGTAGCGCGCGCCCAAGAGCCACAGCTCGCCCTGGATGAGCACGTCCTCGCCCCGGGGCGCGTGCAGGTTCGGCCTCGAGTCCTGGCAGCCCAGCACCCAGGCCCCGCGGCCCTCCTGGACCCAGCGCACCCGAAGGCCCTCCGGCAACGCCTCCAACGCGCGCCGCGTGGCTTCCGCCTCGCTCATCCCTTCCGCCATTGGCCCCTCAAACCGAACAGCGCTACGGTATTCTTACATAGTAATTGTTATTTTCTCCCCGTGTCAGCACGTTTTTCATGGTTTACCGAGTGGGTGGCGGGGAACCCGGTAGGTCTGGGTGGGGGTACGGC
>NZ_RAVY01000454.1:0-216 GCF_003611625.1 Corallococcus sp. CA054B | reverse complement strand
GCAAGCACACGGACCAGCCATGGGGCGGTCCGTGGGGGCAGTACCTTCAAAAAGGAGCAGCAAATGCAGGCACTTACGAGTCAGATTGTCCGCGGCGCAGGCCCAGGGCCTTCATCTTCTTGTAGAAAGCCGGGTCCCGTCACGCTGTTGAACCGTGTTGATTCCTCTGTGATTGCGAGGACTTCGCGCGACGGCGGGGTTGATGCTGTTGGTCCT
>NZ_RAVY01000453.1:0-245 GCF_003611625.1 Corallococcus sp. CA054B | reverse complement strand
TGTGTGCAGCCGTGGACTTGGGCAAGGGTGGGCCGAAAGACAAACACTTGTCAAATCTCATTCTTCGTGCGGTTGATACATGTAATTTCGCCTCCCACAGAGGGCGTTTCTCCTCTGGGTTTCGCGCTCGCGCCCCCATGCCACCACGCTCCGAGCCGAAGTCCCGCTGGCGCGAGCTGGTGCAGGTGAGCACGGCGTCAGCCCCTCGATGCCGCGTACAGGGATTCCGCATTTTTCAGGCTGGA
>NZ_RAVY01000452.1:0-282 GCF_003611625.1 Corallococcus sp. CA054B | reverse complement strand
AACGCTTTCCCCTGCCGCGCCGCCCGCATGCCCGCTTCTGGAGTGCGGAGACGCTCGGCGGGATCATTTATTCCACAGGGTGGGAACCGGACAGGACACCCGTACAACCGTCCCCTCCAGGCAACCGGCCAGCACAGGGCTGGCCGGCTGTGGAGCAGGCAACCGCTACATCACTTCTTGCCGCTGAGTGCGTCCATCAGGGGCACATAGTCGTACCCCATGTCCTTGGCGACGGCCTCGTAGGTGATGTGGCCGTTGTAGGTGTTGATGGCGCGCTGGAGG
>NZ_RAVY01000045.1:0-50958 GCF_003611625.1 Corallococcus sp. CA054B | reverse complement strand
GCTGGGGGCGGCGGGGGCCACGGTGTACTGCACCGGGCGCAGCGTACGGGGTGGGCTTGCGAGCGGAGCCTCGCGGCCGGAGACGATTGAAGAGACGGCGGAGCAGGTGACGGCGCTGGGCGGGAAGGGCATCGCGGTGCGGGTGGACCACACCGTGGAGGAGGAGGTGGAGGCGCTCTGTCAGCGCATCCGCTCGGAGGCCGGGAAGCTGGACGTGCTGGTCAACGACATCTGGGGCGGGGAGACGCTGCACGAGTTGGGGCTGCCGTTCTGGAAGCAGTCTCCGGCGAAGGCTCGGCTGATGTTCGACCGTGCCGTGTACACGCACGTCGTCACCAGCCGCTACGCGGTGCCGTTGATGCTGGAGCGCGACCGGGGGCTCATCGTGGAGGTGACGGATGGGGACTCGTTCGGCTACCGGGGCGGCGTCTCGTACGACGTGACGAAGATGGCGGTCATCCGGCTGGCCTTCGCGATGTCGCGGGATCTGCGCCGCACGAACATCACGGCGCTGGCGGTGACGCCGGGGTTCCTGCGCTCGGAGGAGATGCTGGATGGCTTCGGGGTGAAGGAGGCGAACTGGCGCGACGCGGTGAAGAACGTCCCGGACTTCATCGCTTCGGAGACGCCGTCGTATGTGGGCCGCGGGGTGGCGGCGCTCGCGGCGGATCCGGACGTCCACCGCAGGGCGGGGCGCGTGGTCGCGTCGTGGACCCTGGCGCGCGAGTACGGGTTCACGGACCTGGATGGCTCGCAGCCGCACTGGGCGGAGTACTTCGAGCGGACGTATGGGAAGCCGTACACGGTCGCGGATGAGGCCGCCTATGCGTCATGGCTTGGCGGCTCCATCGAGATTGTCTGCCCGGACTGGCCGAAATACTGACCCTGCACGCCCCATCCCCGGCGGCCGGGCGAAGCGCTATGGTCTGACGCGAGAGGTCGCGCACATGGCCAAGGGGCACCGCAGGAACGACGAGCCGGATCGGATCGACGAGACCCGGGTCGCGCCGTTGGACGACGACCTGGACGAGACGGACGAGATCCGCACCGAGCAGACCCAGGTGCCGCCCGCGGTGCAGCGTGACGCCGCGGAGGCAGCCCGTTCCTCCGCGGCGACTCCCGGCCGGAAGTCCTGGGGCAACCAGACGCGGACCGCGCCCACCACGAGCGCGGCCCCGCGCGTCCCTGAGTTCACGGGCCTGGAGACGCGGATGACGCCGCCTCCCGTTCCCGACGATGACCTGGTCCCGGAGACCCGCGTGGATGGGTTGTCGCCCCCGCCGCCTCCAGGCCAGGGCGCGTGGGAGGAGGAGGCCGACGCTGCGTTTGCTGCTCCGGCGACCACCGCACGTCCGTCACGTGAGGGCGAGGGGGGCCGGCAGGGGCGCTCGGGAGAGGGTGGTCGCCCACCGCGTGGAGGCGCCCGCGAGAACGGGCAGGGCGCTCCAGAGGCCGTGCGTCCCGGTCGCGCGGTGACTCGCGAAGAGGGGCAGGACCTTCCGGAGATCGTCCGCCCGAGTCGCGGTGGTGCTCGCGAGGAAGGGCAGGGCCTTCCGGAGATCGCCCGCCCTCCCCGGGGAGCGGGCTCCGCTCGTGGAGGTGCGCGCGAGGAGGGGCAGGGACTGCCGGAGATCGCCCGCCTGGGCCGTGACGGCGCGAAGCAGGAGGAGGGCTTCGAGCTGCCGGAACTCATCCGCGCGGGCCGTGGCGCCGAACTGGACGGAAGCTCTTCCGAGCCTCCTCGCAAGGCCAGCCGGCCAGAGCCGATGATCTTCGCTCCACTCCCGTCCGCGCAGGCGGCGAGCCAGTCCGAAGCGACGCCCGAGCTGCGCACGATGTTCGCCACCCACTCCGCGCTGCTCGCGGAGCGCCTCAAGGCCGAGCTCCAGCACAAGATCTACGGCCGCTCCCCGCACCGCATCCTCCGCGTGGACGAACCCGAAGGCCCCAGCACCGCGGGCGGCAAGCAGGCCCGTCAGGCCATCTCGCTCGTGGATCGCAAGGGGAGCGCCCCCGCGCTCGTCGCGGGCTGGGTGGACGTGGCCAAGGGACAGGCCTCGCTGCGCAACCACGAGGCCGTGGCCAGGCGCTACGAGTTCCAGCACGGCACGCCGCTGGAGCTGGCCCCGGAGGAGTACGAGAAGTTCCTCACCGACGTGGACGAAGTGCTGCGCACCGCCGCCATCCAGGTCCGCATCCTCGTGCCGGACGAATCCGCGCCCACGCGCGCCACCGTCGGTCAGCAGGCTCCGCGCGCCACCGGCGTCGCCGTGCGCTGGGTGATGCTGCTCGTCATCATGGCCTTCCTGCTGGGGCTCGGCGCGGGCGCCACGCTGCTCGGCGGCGGCTGAAGGCCCGCCACTGTCCGCTGAACGAAGGGGCGCTGCGCACCGGTGCGATGGCCCGGCCGCCGCGCCCCTTCCACCTTGGTGTCTCCCCATCCGGCCGGAGGCACCCATGGCGTCACCCCATCGCCGTCCGAAGTCCCACCTGCGCAAGCTGCTGGGCGGCTGCGTCGTGTCCGTCGCGCGGGCCTTCGCCCCCACCTCCGTGCTCGCGGACGGCCCTCCGGTGATGGATGTCCGGCCGCGTTACGGACGCATTCCGGTCCCGGGCCGCGACTCTCAAGCGCTCGGAATCCGAGGCGCGGATCCACGCCTCCGCGGATGACGCGGGAGTGACAGCGGGGCGGGGTGCCCCGTGGTACGGTGCTCGCGTCATTTTTCAGGGGGACATTCACGAGTGCCCGCCCTGGAAACTTCGTGAGCCCCACCATGCGCAGACTTTCTCTGCTGGCCCTCTGCCTCGTCGTCGCCACCGCGTGTTCATGCGGCGACAAGGACTCGAAGGGCGGCCCCTCGGAGACCGGCACCGCGCCGACTCCGCCCTCGAAGTCCCCTGGCCTCGCCGTCGAGCCGCTGCCCGAGCCTCCCGCGCTGAAGATCGACGCCGAGGACGCCGCGTCGCAGGGCCCGCTCTCCATCGCGGCCGCGCGGCCGACGGGGCAGGTCTACGGCAGCGCCCGGCCGACCATCACCTTCACCAAGCCGATGATCGCCCTGGGCTCGGTCGCCGCGGAGCGCGGCCTGGCGGCCCCTGCGACCATCACCCCCGCGCTGCAAGGAGAGTGGCGCTGGCTGGGCTCCGCGAGCGTGGAGTTCGTGCCGAGCGCGCCCGTCAAGCTGAGCACGCAGTACACGGTGACGGTGCCCGCGGGCCTCAAGGCCATGGACGGCACCGCGCTGGCGCAGCCGTACACCTTCCAGTTCGAGACGCCGCGCCCCTCGCTCCAGTCCACGCAGCCGGAGCCGGAGTTCCGCTGGCTGCAGCCGGAGCAGGTCTTCACGCTGACCTTCAACCAGGCCGTGAAGGACCTGGCGAAGCACGCGCGCCTGGAGCCCGCGACCGGCGCGCCCGTGCCGCTCACGCTGGTGAAGACGTCGCCGCTCGCGGAACAGAAGGAAGTGCAGGTGGGCAGCGGCCCGGAGCGTCGCTCCCAGGACCGGCGCGTGCGCTACGAGCTCAAGCCCGCGCAGAAGCTGCCGTCGGGGACGCAGTTCACCCTGGTGGTGGACGGTGATCTGACGGGCACGGACGGCCCGCTGCCCATGGGCGAGGCGGTGAGCCACCCCTACGCCACCTACGGCGCGCTCAAGGTGGAGTCCGCGGGCGCATGCGTGTTCACCTGGGGCGAGGAGCAGTGCTCCTACGGCCCGCTCATCCTCTTCACGTCCAACGAGCTGGACGCCGCCTCGCTCAAGGGCAAGGTGACGCTGGAGCCGAAGGCGGAGATCGACTGGGAGCGCGTGCAGACGCAGCTGCCGTGGGCGGGCTCGGAGGTGAAGCACCCCTACGTGTCGCTGCCCGGCCGCTACCGCCCCGGCACCACGTACAAGATCAAGGTCGCGGAAGGGTACAAGGACCTCTTCGGCCAGACGGGCCCCGCCTTCCAGGGCCAGGTGAAGCTGTCGGACGTGGAGCCGTCCTTCGACTCCGGCTCGCGCGAGGCGCTGGTGGAGGCGTCCGGTGACGGCTCCATCCCCATGGTGACGACCAACGTCCCGGAGGTGCAGGCGGAGGTGTGGTCGCTGTCCCCCGCGCAGCTCGCGCAGCTCATCGACACCAACGAGTGGCCGTCCTCGGAGCCCTACCGGACGACGTTGGACACGAAGTCCGCGCGCAACGTGGAGCGCACCACGCCGCTCGACCTGCGCCCGGCGTTCAACGGGGCGAAGACGGGCCTGTTCCTCGCGCGGCTCGAGGCGCCGTCGCTCAAGCAGAAGTACCCGCGCCGCGTGATTGGCCAGGTGACGGACCTGGCGGTGCACGCGAAGCTGGGCGCGGCCTCCGGCGTGGTGTGGGTGACGTCGCTGGCGACGGGCGCCCCGGTGCCGGACGCGCAGCTGACGCTCTGGGACAAGCAGGGCACGGAGCATTGGACGGGCACGACGGACGCCAACGGCCTGGCGAAGGTGCCGGGCCTGTCGGAGCTGCTCAAGCCCAAGAACGAGTCCTCCTGGGACACGCCGTGGGCCATGGTGTCCGCGGTGAAGGACACGGACATCGGCGTGACGCTGTCCACGTGGGAGGGCGGCATGTCGCCCGGCGCGTTCTCGCTGCAGAGCGCGTGGGAGGGCCGCGTCGCGGACAGCCTGGGCTTCGTGTTCGCCGACCGCGGCATCTACCGCCCCGGTGACGACGTGATGCTCAAGGGCGTGGCGCGCTACCGCCGCCTGGGCGTGCTCAAGTCGCCGGCCGCGAACACCAAGGCGCAGGTGACGGTGACCAGCTCGCGCGGCGAGAAGGTCTTCCAGACGGAGGCCACCGTCACGAAGTACGGCACCTTCCGCGCGGACCTCAAGCTGGGCAAGGACATGCCGCTCGGCTACTACGACGTGGCCGCGAAGCTGAAGGTCGGCGGTGAGACGCTGAGCTACGGCGGCACCTTCCGCGTGGAGGAGTACCGCGCGCCGCAGTTCCGCGTGGACGTGGCGGTGCCGAAGAAGGACGTCGCGGCCGGCGATCCGCTCACCGCCCGCGTGGACGCGCGCTACCTGTTCGGCGGCGCCATGGGCGACGCGCAGGTGCGCTGGAACGTGCAGCGCGTGAGCTCCTTCTTCACGCCCCCGGGCAATGAAGCCTTCACCTTCGGCGTCAACACCTGGTGGTGGGACGACGACCAGCCGGAGCACAGCGCTGAATCATTCGGCTCCGGTGACGGGCGCACGGACGCGCAGGGCCAGCTGGCGCTGGCGGTGGGCAACGCGGACGCGCCCGGCGGCAAGACGTGGGAGTACACGCTGGAGGCGGAGGTGGAGGACGTCAACCGCCAGCGCGTCGCCAACCGCAACCTCATCATCGTGCACCCGGCGGACGTCTACGCGGGCCTGCGCACGCTCTCCACCGGCTTCGCGGAGGCCGGCAAGGAGGTGGGCCTGGAGCTGGTGGCGGTGTCTCCCGAGGGCAAGCGCCAGGAGGGCGTCGCGGTGGACGTGAACATCAAGCGCCGCGAGTGGAAGTCCATCCGCAAGAAGGGCGACGGCGGTCAGTGGTTCACCGTCACGGAGCCGGTGGAGACGGAAGCGGCGAAGTGCAATGTGAAGAGCGCGGCGACGCCGCAGCCGTGCAAGTTCACCCCCGCGGAGCCCGGCCTCTACGTGATGGAGGCGGTGGCCACGGACGCGAAGGGCCGCAAGGCGACGACGCGCGACTCGCTCTACGTCACCGGCTCCGGCTGGGTGTCCTGGCAGCGCAACGACACGGACCGCATCGACCTGGTGGCGGACAAGCAGCTGTACGACGTGGGTGACACCGCGAAGGTGCTGGTGAAGAGCCCGTACCCGCAGGCGGACGCCATCCTCACGGTGGAGCGCGAGGGCGTGCTCAGCGTGCGCCGCGTGAAGCTCAAGGGCAGCGCCACCGCGCTGGACGTCCCGCTGGGTGAGGGCGCCATCCCCAACGTCTTCGTGGGCGTGGTGCTGGTGCGCGGCCGCGTGGAGGCGGCCAAGGGCATCGAGTCCGGAGACGACCCGGGCCGCCCCGCGGTGCGCGTGGGCTACACCCAGCTGCGGGTGGAGAAGAAGGCCAAGCGCCTGTCGGTGGCGCTGACGCCGGACGCGCCGGAGAAGCGCCCGCGCGACAAGGTGACGGTGGATGTCGCGGTGAAGGACGCGGCGGGCAAGGGCACGAAGTCCGAGGTCACGCTCTGGGCCGTGGACGAGGGCGTGCTGCGGCTGACGGGCTACAAGACGCCGGATCCGCTGGACGCGATGTTCCAGGAGCGCGGCCTGTCGGTGCGCATCGGCGAGCCGCTCATCCACCTGGTGCTGCGCAAGCTGTACGGCGAGAAGGGCTCGCGGCCGGGCGGCTCCGGCGGCTCCGACACGACGGGCTCCGGCATCCGGTCCAACTTCAAGACGACGGCGGTGTTCCAGTCGGTGGAGACGGACGACCAGGGCCAGGCGAAGGTGGAGTTCACGCTGCCGGACAACCTGACCACCTTCCGCATCATGGCGGTGGCCGTGACGGACGCGGACCGCTTCGGCGTGGGCGAGAGCAAGGTGCAGGTGGCCAAGCCGCTGCTGGCGCTGCCGGCGCTGCCCCGGCTGGTGCGCGTGGGTGACAAGGCGGAAGCGGGCGTGGTCATCCACACCACCAACCCGGCCATCAAGGAGGCCAAGGTCACCGCGCAGCTCACGGGCGTGCGCGTGGAGGGGCCCTCGGAGAAGACGGTGCAGCTGGACGGCAAGGCCCGGGAGGTGCGCTTCTCCTTCGTGGCCGAGCAGCCGGGCACCGCGGTGCTGCGCTTCGCCGTCGCCGGTGGCGGTGAGACGGACGCGGTGGAGCAGAAGATCCCCGTGCAGCTGCCGGTGGGCATGGAGGCGGTGGCGGTCTACGGCGACACCACGAACGAGCGCGTGGAGGGGCTCACGCCGCCGGGCGGCGTGCGTCCCGGGATGGGCGGCCTCTCGCTGACGATGTCCTCCACGGTGATGGGCGGGTTCGACGAGTCGATGAACCAGCTGGTGGACTACCCCTACGGCTGCCTGGAGCAGATGTCGTCGCGGCTGGTGCCGTTCGTCGCGCTGCGCGAGCTGTCCGGCAAGTTCGGCGTGGCGTGGACCGGCGGCTCGGAGGAGCAGAAGCAGGCGTTCGTGCGCGGCTTCATCAGCGATGACGCGCTGAAGACGCAGGGCACGCTGGATCCGGACGCGGTGGTGACGGCGACGGTGCGCAAGATTCAAGCGCTCCAGAACCACGACGGCGGCTTCCGCTTCTGGGCCTCCAGCGAGTGCTCGTCGCCGTATGCGTCCGCGTACGCGACGCTGGCGTTGGCGCGCGCGAAGGAGGTGGGCTACCCGGTGGACGCGGCCGTGCTCGACAAGGCGAAGAAGTTCCTGGCGGACAAGGTGGCGGCGGGCGTGTGCACGCAGTGCGCCTATGGCTGCAGCTCGCTGGGGCTGGAGACGCGGGCCTTCGCGCTCTACACGCTGGCGCGCATGGGGGCGCCGCGGCCGTCGTACTACAACGAGCTGTTCGAGCAGCGGCAGAAGCTGCCGCTCTTCGCGCGGGCGATGCTGACGGACGCCATCTTCGTGGGGAAGGGCAACCGCGCGCAGGGCCAGAAGATGCTCCAGGAGCTGCTCAACACGGCCCAGGAGACCGCGGCGGGCGTGCACTTCCAGGAGACGGATCCGAAGACGTACGCGCCGCTCTGGTCCTCCGACACGCGCACCACGGCGCTGGTGCTCCAGACGCTGGTGGACGTGCAGCCGGACCACCCCTACGTGTCGAAGATGGGGCGCTACCTGGCGTCCGCGCGCGAGGGTGACGGGCGCTTCCGCAACACGCAGGAGGCGGCCTTCACGCTGATGGCCCTGTCGGAGGTGGTGCGCCGCAAGGAGACGGCCGTGCCGTCCTTCGAGGCGGTGGTGAAGCTGGGCGGGCAGGTGATCGCCTCCGCCGACTTCAAGGGCCGCGACATGGGCGTGAAGACGGTGCAGGTGCCGGTGGAGAAGCTGGGCCCGGCGGACAAGGCGCAGCCGCTCACCTTCGGGGTGAACGGCACGGGCAACCTCTACTACGGGGCGCTCCTGCGCTACGCGCCGGCGCAGCTGCCGGTGGACCCCCTGGACCGGGGCATCATCGTCCAG
The DNA here is from genome assembly GCF_003611625.1 of Corallococcus sp. CA054B. Classification (NCBI taxonomy): domain Bacteria; kingdom Pseudomonadati; phylum Myxococcota; class Myxococcia; order Myxococcales; family Myxococcaceae; genus Corallococcus; species Corallococcus sp. CA054B. The sequence goes on along the minus strand of NZ_RAVY01000045.1, from coordinate 42,805 downwards.
CGCTGGTTCGAGCCGTACACGGGCGGCGGACAAGCGAAGGCGGCGCGCGCGGGCGAGCTGGTGCGCGTGCGCGTGCGCGTGGCCACGCCCATGCGGCGCAACTTCGTGGCGGTGGACGTGCCGCTGCCCGCGGGCCTGGAGCCGGTGGACACGTCGCTGGCCAGCACGGCGAGCCTGCCGGGCCCGGCGGGCTCCGGCCAGGAGGAGGGCCCCGGCGAGGGCTACGAGTACGAGAGCGAGGAGGACCTGTCGGAGACGGACGAACCCCAGAACCTCTGGGCGACCCGCTTCTGGTCGCCGTTCAACCACACGGAGATGCGGGATGACCGCGTGGTGTTCTTCGCCGACGAGCTGCCTCCCGGCGTGCACGTGGCGACCTTCGTCGCCCGGGCCACGACGCCGGGGGACTTCCTGCTCAAGCCCGCGCACGCGGAGGAGATGTACGCGCCGGAGGTGTTCGGCCGCTCCGAGGGTGGACGCTTCCCGGTGCTGATGCCGGACGAGGTCGCTTCGAAGTGATGAAGCGCCTCACGCTTCGCGGGGCAGCGCGCGCCGTGGCGGTATTGGCGGCGCTCCTGGTGGTGGGCTGCGCGGGCTTCATCGCGTGGCCCCTGCCGGGGACGTTGTTGTCCCGCGAGGCGCTGTCCTCGCTGGTGCTCACCGACCGCACGGGCCAGGCCCTGCGCGAGGTGCTCTCCCGCGAGGACGGACGCAGTGTGGGCCTTCCGGAGGGACGCATTCCTCCGAAGGTGCGGCAGGCGTTCATCGCCGCGGAGGATCAACGCTTCACGTGGCATCCGGGCGTGGACGTGGTGGCGGTGGCCCGGGCGGCGCGAGACAACGTGTCCGCCGGGCGCATCGTGTCCGGTGCGTCCACGATTCCGCAGCAACTGGCGCGCAGGCTGGTGCCCCGGGAGCGCTCGTGGTGGGGCAAGGCCGGCGAGGCGCTGTGGGCGCTGCGGCTGACGGCGCACCTGTCCAAGGAGCAGGTGCTGCTGGAGTACCTGGACCGCGTGCCGCTGGGGAACTCCACGTTCGGCGTGGAGGCGGCGGCGCGGCGGTACTTCGGGCGGCCGGCGGAGCGGCTGTCGGCGGGACAGGCGGCGCTGCTCGCGGGGATGGCCCGGTCGCCCGCGCGGAGGGATCCGTACCGGCGGCCGGAGATGGCCAGGGCCGGGATGCGCGACGTGCTGTCGCGCATGGTGGAGGAGGGCTTCCTGACGCAGGAGGAGGCGCGGCTGGCGGAGGAGACGCCGCTGGACCTGGTGCCCCCGGAGCGCGTGTTCGAGGTGCCGCACCTGACGACGGCGCTGCTCCAGCGGCTGCCGGAGCTGGGGTTGGACCGCGCGTCGCGCATCGAGACGACCATCGACCCGGCGCTCCAGGCGGCGGTGGAGAAGGCCATCACGGAGGAGCTGCGCGGCCTGGCGCACCGGCGCGTGGGCGAGGCGGCGGCCATCGTCATCGACAATGCGTCGGGCGAGGTGCTCGCGTACGTGGGGTCCTCGGACTTCCTGGACGAGGAGAAGGGTGGGCAGAACGACGGCGTGCGTTCGCTGCGGCAGCCGGGGTCGGCGCTCAAGCCGTTCGCGTACGGGCTGGCGCTGAGCAAGGGCTTCACGCCGTCGAGCGTGCTCGCGGACGTGGAGGTGCACCTGGCGACGCCGGGTGGCGCGTACGTGCCGAAGAACTACGACCGGCGCGCGCACGGCCCGGTGCGGCTGCGGGCGGCGCTGGCATCCAGCTACAACATCCCGGCCGTGCGGGTGGCGGACGCGCTGGGGCCGGAGCAGGTGCTGCGCGTGCTGCGCGAGGCGGGCTTCCAGAGCCTCAAGGAGAGCGCGTCGCACTACGGCGTGGGCATCGTGCTGGGCAACGGCGACGTGACGCTGCGCGAGCTGGCGCGGGCGTACCGCGGGCTGGCGCGGGGTGGGGTGGTGGGGCCGTTGAGGGAGGTGCGTGCGGCGTTCGGGCCGGACGGCAGGCCGCTGAGGATTCCGCAGGAGTTGGAGGAGCACCGCTTCCTGGCGGCGCGGCCGGTGGAGTTGCTCACGGACGTGCTGGCGGACGAGGCCGCGCGAGCACCGGCCTTCGGTCTGGACAATGCGTTGCGGCTGCCGTTCCGGGTGGCGGCGAAGACGGGGACGAGCCGGGCGCACGTGGACAACTGGGCGGCGGGCTTCACGCGCGAGCGCACGGTGGCGGTCTGGGTGGGCAACTTCGACGGCACGCCGATGCGCGGGGTGTCCGGCATCACGGGCGCGGGCCCGGTGTTCGCGCGGGTGATGGCGCTTGCGATGAGGGGCCTGCGCGCCGCGCCGTTGGTGGACCGGAGCCACTTCGAGGCCGCGGAGATCTGCCCGCTGTCCGGTGAGCGCGCGGGCCCGAACTGTCCCGCGGCGATGAAGGAGGTCTACCTGCCGGGCACGGCGCCGCGCCACACGTGCACCATGCACCGGGGCGACGGCTCGCTGGACGTGGGCCCGGCGTATCTCGCGTGGGCACAGGCGGAAGGACTGGCCTCCACGTCGGTGAGCGCCGAGGGCGGGCCGGGGATGCAGCCGGGATTCATTCTCCCGGCGAACGGGGACGAGTTCCTGGTGGAGCCCGAGCTGCCCGAAAGCGCGCAGGCCGTGCCCGTGCGGGTGATGGCGCCGCAGGGCGCGAAGCTGCTGGAGCTGCGCACGGACGACGGCCGCCGCATCGAACTGCGTCCGCCCTTCGTGACACGGCTGCCAGCGGTGGCGGGAGAGCGCCGGTTGGAGCTCTGGGCGCCCGGTGGCTCCGAGCCGCTGGCGGTGACGCGGTTCCGGGTCCGATGAACGCGGCGGGTGTGGCCGTGCTCATCGCCGCGCTGTTGGCGGGTACTGTGCCTGGCGCCGAGAGCACGCGCTCGTTGGATGACACCGCGCCTGGGCGGGGCGCGCTGAACACAGCAGCTGATACGCATGTCCGCTCCACTTCACGGCCCGCGCGGTCGTCGCCACCGGCCAGCTCACCAGCCCGTGCGCGCCGGCCCTCGGCCGATACGCAGGTCGACGTTCGCATCCTCTCCAAGCACCGCCCCTCGCGGTTGCGGCTGGACGGTCCGCGCTCGCTAGAGGCCGTGGCGTCGGGAAGTACGCTCGTGGTTGATGGCCGGCCCCAGCCTCATGCCCTGCGGCTCGACGCTGGCCGCTGGCATGTCCGGAGCCGTGGCCTGGACCGGCGCTATGAGGCCGCGCTTTCGCTGGAGGCCAAGGACGGTGAGCTGATCGTCGTCGCCACCTTCGCGCTGGAGACCTACGTCGCCGCCGTCACCGCGAGCGAGACCGAGGTCGACACCCCTTTCGAGGCGCTCCGTGCCCAGGCCATCACCGCGCGCAGCTACGTGCTCGCTTCCGGTAGGCGGCACGACGAGGCCCGGGCCTGCGATCTCACCCACTGTCAGGTCCTTCGCGGTGAGGGCTTCGCCCGCCACCTGCGCCGCGCCCGCGATGCCACCCGCTCCACGGAGGGCATCGTGCTTCGCCTTCCCGGCGGCGCCGTGGCCCTCGCTCCATTCCACGCAAGCTGCGGCGGACATACCGCCGAGCCCGTGGCCGTGTTCGGTGCCCCGGACCTCACCGGCGCCGCCGCCGTGCCTGATCGCTGTCCCGCGTCTCCGTGGCGCGCCGTCGTGCCTCGCGCGCTGGTGACGGCCGCCGCGTCGGTCGCCGTCGGCGGTCCTGCCCAGGCGGAGGATCTGTTGCTGGACCGGGACTCCAGCGGCGCGGTGGTGCGCGTCGTGGACCGCGCTTCGGGGCGCGATGGCAGCGGTGACGCGTTCTTCCGCGCGCTCGGAGCACGTGCGGGTTGGGATCGGATCCGCAGCGCGCGGTTCTCGATGACGCTTGGCGGTGACCAGGCACTCCTCGAAGGACAGGGTCACGGCCACGGCGTCGGCCTCTGTCAGGCCGGCGCGGCCCTGCTCGCACGCCAGGGCTGGACCGCGGAGCAGTTGCTCGCGCACTACTTCCCGCGCGCCCTCCTGGAGAAGCCTCGGGGCAAGTGAACGCGAGGGCCGCGATGGCCTCCCGTTCGCAGTCGTCCGCGAAGGTGGCGGCCCTCCAGGGGCTCTCCCCCGGCCTCTCCGCAGGGGCTTATCAGCAACCGCCGTGCTCCGTATCGATTGCACCAGAGCCCTCAGCCCCGCGCGGTCCAGTGGGGAGGTGGCTTCGCGCACCGGCCATCCCGGTGCGGAACCCAACCGGGAGGCATGACATGGCGTTCAATCTGATCGAAGCAGTCGGCTCACAATTCATGCAGAAGGGATTGCTCCAGAAGATCAGCGGTTCGCTCGGCGAGGATCCGCAGGCCACCACCAAGGCGCTGCCGGGCGCCATCGCCGCCGTGGCCGCGGGCGTCGTGGATCAGGGCGGGAACGAGGCCGGTGCCCACCGCCTGCTGACGAAGCTCAACGAGGGCGGCTACACCGGACCGGACGCGGCCCCACGCGCCGGTGGCGTCGGCGAGGGGCTCCTCGACGAAGAGGAGAGCGGGAAGGGGATGCTGAGCGGCATCTTCGGCAACAAGCTGGGCGGCGTCACCGAAGGGCTCACGCGCTTCGGCGGGATGCGCAACGCCGGCTCGGCGACGCGGCTGTTGTCCCTGGCCGCACCCATGCTGATGGGCGTCCTGGGCAAGCAGGTGCGCGACCAGCGCATGGGTTCCTCCGGGCTGATGCAGCTGCTCAACGGCCAGCGCAACAACATCGCCGCCGCGCTGCCCGCGGGACTCGGCGGCATCCTGGGCTTCGGAGGTGCGCGCCACGCCGTCGCGGAGGTCATCGAACCCCACCGCGAGACCGTGACGCAGGTCCGTGAGACAGCGCCCGTGCGCGAGGCCCACACCGTGCGCGAGACGACGCCCCGGACGACCTACAACCGCCCGCCGGAGAAGAAGAAGAAGAGCATCGCCGGCTGGGCGGTCCCGCTGGCCCTGCTCGCCCTGGTCGTGCTCGCGTGGGGCGCCCTGCGTGGCCGCCGGGACGAGCGCCGGGCGCCGCAGGTGACCCGCACCACGACACCTGCCCCGCAGGAGCGCGTCGCGCAGACCCCCCAGCCCACGCAGACCCCGCCCGCCACGGGCGGCGCCGGCACGGTGGAGAACGAGGGCACGGGCGGCTCTGGCACGCAGCCGAACGAGAGCGCCAACATGGCGGCTGACGCGGGCACGGGCGGCTCCGGCGGCGACGTGGAGAAGGAGACCGCGGGCGCGGCGGACACCCAGAAGCCGGAGGAGGCGGGCACGGGCGGCTCGGGCCAGGAGAAGATGCGCGCGAGCGACCCCAACAGCCTGCGTGAGGCCTTCAACGGCCCGAGCGCGGAGCAGGGCTTCGTGCTGGAGGGCGTGGAGTTCAAGACGGGCTCGTCGCAGCTCACCGCGAAGAGCCAGAAGATGGTGGGCGAGCTGGGCACGCTGATGGAGGAGAAGCCCGACGCGCGCGTGCGCATCAACGGCTTCACCGACTCCACCGGCGACGCGAACGCCAACCGACAGCTGTCGGAGAGCCGCGCGGAGAGCGTGCGCCGGGCGCTCGTGCGCCGAGGCATCCCGCAGGACCGCATTGAAGTCAGCGGCGAGGGTGACGCGAATCCCATCGCCTCCAACGACACTCCCGAGGGCCGCGTGCAGAACCGGCGCATCGAGGTGCAGGTGCTCGGTCAGTGATCCCCCGGCACGCGGTCCCGGCGGCGTCCGGCCCTCATGGGGAGGGCCGGGCGCCGCTGTCTACGTCGCGGCGGACGGCTCCGGCCGGTGCAGCGGTTCACCCAGCAGGTCCGCTAGGTCGAACGCGTCCAGCAGCGCGTGGCCCTTCAGGTCGTTGTTGAAGAACACCCACGCCGTCCGGCCCGAGTCGCGCCAGGCCTCGAGCCCTTGCGCCACCCGCCGGAGCGCGCGGCGTCCATAGCGGCCCTCGTAGCGCCCCTGCGCGCCATGGAAGCGCAGGTAGCGGAAGCCGCCGGTGGGGCGGGGCACCGGCACGTCCACGAGGTCGTGCTCGCACACCGCCGCGCCGTACGCGTCCAGCAACGCGAGCACCTCCGGGTGGTACCAGGCCGCGTGCCGGAACTCGAAGACGTGCTGGACGCCGCCCGGCAGGTGGGCGAGGAAGCGCTCCAGCCGCTCGGGGTCCGGCTTCGTCATGTTCGGCGGCAGCTGCCACAGGATGGGTCCCAGCAGGCCGCCCAGCCGGAAGACCCGCGAGTGGAAGAGCTCCACGCCCTCGCCGACCTCCTTGAGGCGCTTCAGGTGCGTGAGGAAGCGGCTGCCCTTGCACGCGAAGCGGAATCCGCGCGGCACCTGCTCCCGCCAGCCGTCCACGGCCGCCTCCGTGGGCAGGCGGTAGAACGTGGCGTTGAGCTCCACGGTGGAGAACACGCGCGCGTAGTAGGGGAGCCAGCGGCGGACCGGCAGCCCGTCCGGGTAGAAGAGCCCCTTCCAGTGCTTGTAGACGTACCCGCTGGTCCCCAGGTGGATGGCCGCCATGGGCTGGAGGATGGGCACGCCCCCCGCGCGTGGCCGCGCCCTGTCCACCGCGTTACACCTCCCGGAAGTTGTCCTCGGGGTTGGCCCGCGCTAACGCGAGGCGTTAGGGCTTCACGCTTGACCCTGCTTTCACCCACCCTCTAGAAGGCCCGCGACCCATGGCGACTCCCGACCGGTTTCCCCTCCCACAGGTCTCTGAAAGCACCCGTAAACCCGAGTGGTTGAAGGTGCGCCTGCCTCATGGCGAGGGCTATGAGCGGGTGAAGGCCATCGTGAAGCGGGTGGGGCTGTCCACGGTGTGCGAGGAGGCCCGCTGCCCGAACATCGCCGAGTGCTGGGGCGGAGGCACCGCCACGGTGATGCTGATGGGCGAGGTGTGCACGCGCGCCTGCCGCTTCTGCCACGTGAAGGTGGGGGCGCCCCCGCCGCTGGACCCGATGGAGCCCATCCATCTGGCGCAGGCGGTGCGGGAGATGAACCTGGAGTACATCGTCGTCACGTCGGTGAACCGCGACGACCGTCCGGACGGTGGCGCCGGCCACTTCGCGTCCGCCATCCGGGAGCTGCGCAAGGAGAGCCCGCGCACGCTCGTGGAGGTCCTCATCCCCGACTTCAAGGGGAAGGAAGAGGACCTGGCCACGGTGGCGCAGGCGAAGCCGCACGTGGTGGCGCACAACGTGGAGACGGTGGAGCGGCTGACGCCCACGGTGCGCGACCGCCGCGCGACGTACCGCCAGTCCCTGCGCGTGCTGGAGTACCTGAAGAACCGCCCGGAGAAGGTCTACACCAAGACGTCCGTCATGGTGGGCCTGGGCGAGACGGACGAGGAGCTGGAGCGCACGTTCAAGGACCTGCGCGATGTCGGCGTGGACGTCCTCACGCTGGGCCAGTACCTGCAGCCGTCGCAGTACCACCTGCGCGTGGAGCGCTTCGTGACGCCCGCGCAGTTCGAAGCGTACAAGGCGCTGGCGGAGTCCTTCGGATTCCTCTACGTGGCTTCCGGGCCGCTGGTTCGCTCCAGCTACCGCGCCGCCGAGTTCTTCATGAAGGGCCTGATGGAGCGCGAGCGCGTCGAGCGACTCGGCTGACCGGACGCACCCCTTCCCCAACCAGAGAGAGACACTCCCGCTCATGGCGACTTTCGAATTCAAGCTCCCGGATCTCGGCGAAGGCGTGGCGGAGGGCGAGCTCGTCAAGTGGCACGTCAAGGAGGGCGACCTGGTGAAGGAAGACCAGGTGCTCTGCGAGGTGATGACGGACAAGGCCACTGTCACCGTGCCCAGCCCCCACGCCGGCCGCGTCGTGAAGACGCACGGCCGTGAGGGCGACATGGCGAAGGTGCACCAGCTGCTGGTGACGTTGGAGATGGAGGGCGGTGCTCCCGCGGCGCAGGCTCCTGCCCATGGTGCCCCGGCGTCCCACGGCGCTCCGGCTGCGAGCCCCGCCCAGGCGGCGGCGCCCGCGGCTTCCTCCACGAAGGTGCTGGCCACGCCCGTCACGCGCCGCATGGCGCGCGAGCACGGCCTGGACCTGGCGGAGATCTCCGGCACCGGTCCGCAGGGCCGCGTGACGAAGGCGGACGTGGTGGCGGCGCTGGAGGGTGGCAACGGCGCGCCCAAGAAGAACGAGGTCGCGGCCCCCGCGCCCCAGGCCGCGCGTCCCGCGGCGCCGCCGGTGGCCTCCGGCAAGGGCGACGAGCGCATCGCGCTGCGCGGCCTGCGCAAGAAGATCGCCGAGAAGATGGTGCGCTCGAAGTTCACGATGCCGCACTTCGCGTTCGTGGAGGAGGTGGACGCCACGGACCTGGTCGCGCTGCGCACGCGGCTCAACAGCCAGCTGGCGGCGGCCGGGGACGGCACGAAGCTGACCTACCTGCCGTTCATCGTGAAGGCGACCATCGCCGCGATGAAGAAGTTCCCGCACCTCAACGCGAACTTCGACGAGGCGACGCAGGAGCTGGTGGTGCGCGGCGAGTACAACATCGGCATCGCGGTGGCCACGCCGGACGGCCTCACGGTGGCGGTGGTGCGCAACGCGGACCAGCTCACGCTGGGCGAGCTGGCGAAGGAGATCTCCCGCCTGAGCGTCGCGGCGCGCGACCGCAAGCTGAAGATGGAGGAGCTGACGGGCGGCACCTTCACGATTACTTCGCTGGGGCAGAGCGGCGGCCTGTTCGCCACGCCCATCCTGAACCACCCGGAGGTGGGCATCCTGGGCGTTCACAAGCTGAAGAAGCGCCCGGCGGTGAAGAACGACCAGGTCGTGGTCCGGGACATGATGAACCTTTCGCTGTCCTGCGACCACCGCGTCATCGACGGCGATGTCGCGGCGAGCTTCGTGTACGAGATCATCAAGTACCTGGAAGCGCCGGACCTGCTGTTCCTCGCGATGGCGTGAGGACACGCGTCGTGGGGCACTCCCGACCGCTCCTGCTCCGGGGGGCGGCCGGGACGCGGGGGAACTTCCGGAACAGCAACGTTGAAGGCGGGCATCCGCGATGGCCGACAATCCCCGTGAGTTGATCCGCGCCGCGCAGACCGCCGAGCTCCAGGGAGACCGCGCGCGAGCAGCGGAGTGCCTGGAGCAGGCCGCCGCGCTGTACCAGAAGTCCGGGCACACCTCGCGCGCCTCGCAGCTGTTGCGGCAGGCGCGCCAGTTGAAGGCCCGCGACCCGGACGTCAGCCCGGCCTTCACCGCGGCGATGACGGGCAACAAGGACGCGGCGGCCTACCGCACGGTGAGCTGGGGCGACGCCGTCTCCAACGCGTTCAACGACAAGGTGGACGCCGTGGTGCACACGCTGGAGGACCCCACCGTGACCGGTGGCGCGGCGCTGCCCACCGAGCCCGGCCTGCCCAAGCTCGCCGGAAGGATCGCCGCCATCGGTGCGCCGTCCCCAGCCGAGGCCATCACCCCGCCTGACGGGACCGCCTCCGCGAGCCAGGTCCCGAGCAAGGCCACCGTTTCCGAGGGAACCGCCGGTATTGATGCCGGAGGTCCGAGTGCGGAGGAGACGCCCGCTTCCGGCGGTGAGCGTCAGTCGCCCGCGTTCGCCTCGGAAGATGACTCGCGGGGGGCGCCGGATGACGACGACGTCGTCGTCCCGGGCGGAATGCTCCTGCCTCCGGAAGAGGACGAACTCGACCCCGCGACCGGTCTGCTGCGCGCCTCGGGTGTCGAGGACACCGTCGTCCCAGGAGGACTCTTGCGGCCGCCGGACGAGGACACCTCGCCCGTGCACGCCGAACCCGCGCGAGGCCGCCGGCGCGAGAAGCGCATCATCGAGCGGGGGCCCACCCGCGCGGACCCGGCCCTGGACGCATGGTGCTCGTTCTGCTGCCGGCCCCGGGGCGAGGTGGGCGACCTGGTGGCGGGCCCGGCGGGCGCGTTCATCTGCAAGGGCTGCCTGGGCGAATCCCAGGGCCTGCTGGGCGACGTCGTCGCTCTGTCCTCCGTGCGCAAGCCCGTGCCCGTGGTGGAGGAGCCGCGCGCCGGAGTCGTGGAGATGGTGGGCCACGACGAGGTGAAGACCCTGCTGGAGCGCACGCTCCAGGCGGGCGCTCGGTGCCTGCTGCTCGTGGGGCCGGAGGGCTGCGGCAAGAGCCTCTTCTTCCAGTCGCTCCAGCGGCGCGGCCAGGGCGTGATTACGTCTGTCGACGCGCTGGAGTCCACGCCGGGCACGGAGCCGCTCCTCGTGGAGGACGTGGACCGCCTGGAGCCCCGGGCCCAGTCCACGCTGACCGCGTTCCTCGCGAACCGCCCGGCGCGCGCGGTGGTGATGAGCGCGCGCGGCGCCGTGTCGTCGCTGGGCCTGTGGGTGCGAGGGGAGGGTGGCAGCCTGCCCGTTCCCACCACCGCGGGCATGATCGAAGCCGTGCAGGGCACCGTGCCGGTGTCGCTCCTGGAGCGAGTGCAGGTGCTGCTCCCGGTGCGCCGTCCCACGGTGCCGGAGCTGGTCGAAGTGGCCCGCCGCACCCTGTCCCTGCGCCAGCCGGCAGTGACGTTGTCCGAAGAAGTCCTGGGGGCGTTCGCCGCCGAAGCGGTCCGCTCTCCACGCGCGGGGCATGAGCTCCAGGCGCTGCTGTCACGCGTCTACGCGGGCAGCTGGAGCCTGGAAGCAGCCCAGACGCCCGCCGCGCCATCCCACAACCCACGAGGGGGGCGAAAGGGATCACCATGAACACGCTCACCGTCTTCCGCCTGGGCCGGGTGGAGTACGAGGACGGACTGAAGCTGATGCACCTGTTCGGCGAGGCCCGCCTTCAGGAGCGCATTGGAGACGCGCTGCTGCTCTTGGAGCACCCGCCCGTCCTCACGCTGGGCCGCGCCGCGAAGCGCGAGAACATCACCGCCACGGACGCGCGCCTCTCGGAAGAGGGCGTGGAGGTGTTCGACACCAACCGCGGCGGCGACGTCACCTACCACGGCCCCGGACAGGTGGTGGGCTACCCCATCCTCCTGCTGCCGCCCGAGCGCCGCGACGTGCGCCGCTACGTGCGCGACGTGGAGCGCGGCCTCATCCAGACGCTCGCGGCCTTCGGCCTCACCGCCGGCGCCATCCCCAAGTGGCCGGGCGTGTGGCTGGGGCAGGAAGGTTCGCCGGACGCGCGGAAGATTGGCGCCATTGGCGTGCACCTGTCGCGCTGGCTCACCACGCACGGCTTCGCGCTCAACGTGAACACGAACCTGGAGCACTTCCAGCTCATCGTCCCGTGCGGCATCCGCGAAGCGGGCGTCACGTCCATGCAGCGCGAGCTGGGCCACCCCGTGTCCGTCCCGGACGTGGAGGAGGTGCTCGCGCGCGAGTTCACGCAGGTGTTCGACGCCCAGCGCGTGGACGGCGCGGTGGACCTGCGCACGGTGAGCGTCGCCGTGATGCACGGCCGAGGGCCCGAAGCGCGCGTGCTGCTGCTGCGCCGGACGCCGGAGCGCGGGGGCTTCTGGCAGACGGTGACGGGGCGCCTGGAGCCGGGCGAATCCCCCGTGGAGGCCGCCCGCCGCGAGGTGGCCGAAGAGACGGGCCTCCAGCTCCCCGTGGTGGACCTGGCCTACCGCCACGCGTTCGCGCTGGGGGACGCGCTGCCTCCGAGGCTGGTGGAGGAGCACGGCTTCGCGGTGCACGCAGCGCCGGACACCCAGGTGCGCCTGGGCCCGGAGCACGACGCCTTCGAGTGGGTGGACGTGCCCACCGCGCTCGCGCGGCTGCCCTTCCGGGGCCTGCGCGAGACGGTGACCCGGGCGCTCAAAGCGCCCAGGCCGTGACAGCCACTACAGCTGGATGACCATCGCCTCCTTGGCGGCGATGGTGGCCTTGCGGTGCTTGCGCACCTCGCGCAGCAGCTTGTCCATGCCCGCGTCGTCGCGGCCCGGATCGTGGTGGAAGAGCACCAGCTGCTTCACCTCGCTGGCGTCCGCCGCGCGCACCGCTGCCTCCCAGGTGGAGTGGCCCCAGCCCGTGCGGGCAGGGCCCGTGCGGCCGCGGTACTCGTCCTCCGTGTACATGGAGTCGTAGATGAGCGCGTCCGCGCCCCGCGCGAAGTCGAACAGCTTCGCGTCCAGGTCGGTGCCGTGCTCCACGTCCGTCGCGTACACCAGCGAGCGCCCGCCGAAGTCCACCCGGTAGCCCACGTTGCCGCCCGGGTGGTTCAGCTCCAGCGTGCGCACGACGGCCTTGCCCACCGGGATGTCCTCGCCCACCACCACGTCCCGGTACGCCAGGCGCGTGCGGAACACGTCCTCCGCCGTCACCGGGAAGTAGGGGTGCACCATCTGCCCGGCCAATATCTGCTTGAGCGACTTGCCGTCCCGAGGCGACCCGTACAGCGTCACGTCGTTCGCCGGAGAGAACATCGGCGAGAAGAACGGCAGGCCCTGCAGGTGGTCGTAGTGGTAGTGCGAGATGAAGATGGACGCCTTGACGGGCTTGCGCGTCGCCACCAGCGCGTCCCCCAGGCCTCGCGCTCCCGAGCCCAGGTCGAAGATGAGCAGCTCGTCGCCGCAGCGGACCTCCACGCACGGCGTGTTGCCGCCGTAGCGCTTCGTCGCCGGGCCTGGAGCGGGGATGGAACCGCGCACCCCCCAGAAGCGCACCTCGAAGCGCGCGGTGCTCCGCCGGGCCGGGCGCTCAGCCGGCCTTGGCTTCGGTGTCGTCGTCCTCCGCGAAGAGCTCAATCAGGTGCCCCGTACGCTCGCGCTTCGTCTTCAAATAGTCGACGTTATGCGGATTGTGCTCGGTCCGGGAAGGGATTCGGCGCCGAACCGCCACGCCTTCCTCCACCAGCCCGGCGATCTTCAGCGGGTTGTTGGTGATCAGGTCCACCGACCGCACGTCCAGCGACCGCAGCATTTCCGCAGCGATGTCGTAGGAGCGCAAGTCATCCGCGAACCCCAGCTGGCGGTTGGCCTCGTAGGTGTCCAGCCCCTTGGACTGCAGGGCGTAGGCCTTGATCTTGTTGCCCAGGCCGATGCCCCGGCCCTCCTGGCGCAGGTAGAGCACCACGCCCAGCCCGTTCTGGGACACGAAGTCGAGCGCCCGGTCCAGCTGCTCGCGGCAGTCGCACTTGAGGCTGCCGAAGACTTCGCTCGTGAGGCACTCGGAGTGGATGCGCACCGGCACCCCCTCCAGCCCCTTCGGGTCGCCCACCACCAGCGCCACGTGCTCCTTCCCGTTCCGCTTGTCGCGGAAGACGATGGTCTTCAGCACCCCGCGGGCCGTGGGCACGTCCGCCTCCGAGTACCGCTCCAGGTGCTGGGTCGGCTTTCGGGTCGGCAGGACCTGGGGTGAGCGCGTGTCGGACATGGTAGGTCGTCTCCCAGAGAGGGGCCGTTACTTCTCGCCCCCCTGGATGCAAGTCAAGGTGACACCCCGATGGGTGTGGTGAAACCCGCCTGTTTGGATGCGGCGGACGTGGACTGCGTTGCTCAAGCGACCCACGAGAGGGGGAGCAGCTCCACATGGGAGCCATCAGTCAAACTGCTGATTTCTCGGGGGAAGTGAAGCAGATGTGTGGCTGCCGCAGCTGAACGCAGGGCCCCTGACGTCTGAGTCCCCAGGGGTTTCGCCCACAGCTCGCCCGCCCGCCAGGTGGCCGTGACGCGCACAAAGTGGGCAAGCCCCGGGGCCTTGGAGAGCTTGCCTTCCAGGCGGCCGGCGACGCGGGGCGGCTCCACGTCCGCGTGCCCCAGGAGCCGGCGCAGGGCGGGGCGCACGAAGAGCTCGAAGGTCACCAGGGACGATGTGGGATTGCCGGGCAGGCCCATGAAGAGGGTGGAGCCCCGCTGGCCCACCACCAGCGGCTTGCCGGGCTTGATGGCCACGCGCCAGAAGCGCTGCTCCACGCCCAGGGCCTCCAGGGCGTCCTTCACGAAGTCGTGGTCGCCCACGGAGACGCCCGCGCTGGTGAGCACCACGTCGAAGCCTTCCGTGCGCGCCAGGGCCTCCTGGACGGCCTCACGCGTGTCCCGGGCGATGCCCAGGAGCGTGGGCACGCCGCCCGCGCGCCGCACCGCCAGGGCCAGGGCGGGGGCGTTGATGTCCACGATGCCGTCGCCGGGGGGCTCGTCCACGCGGCACAGCTCGTCCCCGGTGGACAGCACCGCCACGCGCGGCCGGCGGGGCACCGGCACCGTGCCCTGGCCCTGCGCCCACAGGAGCCCCAGCTCCGGGATGCCCAGGGGCGTGCCGCGCCGCAGCAGGACGTCGCCTTCCTTCGCGTCCTCGCCCCGGGGGCGGATGAAGTTCCCCGGCCCCACGGCCTCCAGAACCTCCACGGCGTCCGGTTCGCCGGGGACGGGGCGGGTGCGCTCGCGCATCACCACCGCGTCCGCGCCCGGGGGCAGGGGCGCCCCGGTCATGATCCGCGCGCAGGTGCCGGGGACGACGTCCCGGGTGGGGCGTCTGCCGGCGAACACCGTCTCGCCCACCGTGAGGCGCGCGGGCAGGGGGCCCGCCAGGTCCCGGGCCTGGACCGCGTAGCCGTCCATGGCGGAGTTGTCCCAGGGGGGCAGGGTGCGGCGGGCGGGGACGTCCTCGGCCAGCGCGCGGCCCAGGGCGTCATCCCCGGGCACCCACTCGGTGGCCAGCGGCGTGCACAGCCCGAGGATCCGCGCTCGGGCCTCCTCCACCGGCAGCAATGCGGGGGCGTCACTCATGCTGTTTTCCCACCCAAAGTCCGTGGGAAAATCAAGTGTTAGTTTGACAGCCCAGCTGATCATCGTTACAAGCAACCGTGATCGCGAGGCTCGCGTCCAACAGCAGGGGCGTCCCGCCAACCCGTTGATAGCACACGGGAAATTTCCAAGGAGACAGCGTCGATGGCCAAGCCCAAGTCCGGGGCGAAGAAGCCGACTCCCGCTGCAAAAGCCGGTGCGAAGCCTGCCGCGAAGAAGGACAACGCGGCCCGCCTGGATCTGATCAGGAACGCCTCGAAGAAGGTGGCGACGGCCGCGACGAAGGTCGTCAAGGCGGTGGCTGAAGGGGCGAAGGGAAAGGTCGCGGCGGCGAAGAAGGCGGTGGCGGAGAAGGTGGAGAAGGCCCCCGCGGCCGCCAAGAAGGCGGCGGCCAAGGCCGCTCCCCCTGCTCCCACGACGCCTCCCGCGAAGGCCGGCAAGGCCGCGCCCGCCGCGAAGGCCGCGCCTGCTGCCCCCGCCGGGAAGAAGGGTGCCGGGAAGGCGGGGGGCAAGACCCCGTTGGCCGTCCCCGCCGGTCCTCCCGTGGAGAAGCCGCGCCCGCGCGCGACGAAGCTCCCGCCCGTGGGCGAGCCGCTCACGAAGCGTGAGATGGAGCAGCTGCTCACCGCCGGCGAGGGCCGCGGCGTGATGGGCGAGGGCAGCCTCAAGGGCCGGCTCGTCCTCAGCGGCGAGATGCCCCACCTGGTCGTCGTGGGCCGCGACAAGCGCGAGCTGACGTTCCTGTTGCAGGGACCGGATCAGGAAGTGCTGCCGGCCTACGTGGACCACAAGGTCTCCGTGAGCGGCCTCATCAAGAAGACGACCAACCACAGCGGCGTGGTGGAGGTGCGCAAGTACTCCGCCAAGAAGCCGGAAGTGGAAGAGGTCGCGCCGCCTGCCTCGGATTCAGAGCCGAAGCTGCGCTACCTGTCGCCCGGCGAGGTCTCCATGGCCGTCGCCGCGGGCATGGGCGCCGGCATCAAGGGCTTCGCCAGCATCCGGGGCAACCTGGAGATGATGGGCGAGGACTTCGTGCTCGTCGTGTCCAACGGCGGCACGCGCCAGCAGGTGTCCTTCGCCATCGAGGGCAAGGCGGCGGTGAAGAGCCTGCGCAAGCACGTGGGGCAGACGCTCCAGGTGACGGGCGTGGTGGACAAGACGTCCGGCTGGGGTGGCCGCATCACCGCGGAGATGGTGGAGCCGCGTCCCTCCGAGGCGCGCTCGGTGTCGCGCGACGAGATGGAGCTGGTGCACATCGAGGGCGAGGTGCCCACGTCCGTGGACGTGAAGCTCAACCACGGCCTCACGGTGCGCCTGCCGGAGCAGCCCGGCGCCACCTGGGCCATCGAGCCGACGCTGGCCAAGCGCGTGGGTCTGCGCGAAGCCAACTTCGAGCCGGGCCCCAACGGCAGCCCTGCCACCCGCGAGTTCTTCTTCACGCCGCGCAACCCCGGCAACTTCGAAGTGGAGTTCTTCCTCGCCAAGGCGTTCACGCCGGGCGTGGTGGAGCGCTCCTTCAAGATCAACGTCACCGTCAAGCCCTGACGGCTTGGGCGCACGGGCCCTCCCTGGACCGCAAGGTCTGCCAGGGAGGGCGAATGGGGGCCGGGGGGTTCCCGCCCGCACCCTTCGGGCTTACCCGTTCCCTCAGCGGCCTTGCCGCATCCCCACCGTGAGCCTCTCCCAAGACCACATCCGACAGCTGCTCGCCGAAGCCGACCACCCCCTGGGCGTGAAGGAGCTCCTTCGCGTCGCGGGGCTGAATCCCGGCCAGCAGACCGACCTCAAGCGCGCCCTGCGTGAGCTGGTGCGCGCGGGCGCCATCGTCAAGGACGGCAAGCGCTTCCGCCTGGAAGGCCCCCGCGTGCCCCGGGCGCCCGAGTCCGGCTTCGAATCCCGCCGGGACGCGGCCGCGCCGCCCTTCAAGAAGCGGGGCCCCGCGCCGGGCAGTGGGCGGGAGGAGCGCCGGGGCGGCTTCCGCGAGGAGCGTCCAGGCTTCCGTGGCGGCGGCGACTTCCGGCGCTCGCTGCAGCGCGGCTCCCGGGACGACCGTTTCGAAGAGTCCGGGCAGCCCGCGGTGGAGGGCATCCTCCACATGCACCGGGACGGCTTCGGCTTCGTGCACCCGGTGTCGGGCGAGGGGGAGAACATCTTCCTGCCGCCCGGCGAGGCGCAGCGGGCGCTCGACAACGACCGCGTCCTCGCGGAGGTGGCGGGGCGGCCGGGCCGCTTCGAGGGCCGGCTGGTGCGGGTCATCAACCGGCGGCGTGAGCTGGCGGTGGGCACGTACGTGGCGCAGGGCCGGCACTCGCTGGTGATGACCACGGACACGAGCCTGCCGGGGCCCATTCGCGTGCCGCCGACGCAGATGGCGCGCGACGGCGACCTGGTGAAGGTCCGGCTGGGCGTGGGCGCGGACCTGCTGGAGCCCGGGCAGGGGCTGTTCGGTGAAGTGGCCGGCTCCCTGGGCCGGCCGGGCGACCCGAGCGCGGAGGTGCTGGGGTCCGCGTTCGCGCATGGCTTCAACGACGAGTTCCCGCCGGAGGTGATGGACGAGGCGGACGCGTTCGCGGTGAAGGTCACGGAGGCGGAAGCCACGGAGGGCAACCGCCGCGACCTGCGCAAGATGCCGCTCATCACCATCGACGGTGAGGACGCGCGCGACTTCGACGACGCCGTGTACGCGGAGCCCCAGGCCGGAGGTTGGCGGCTGGTGGTGGCCATCGCGGACGTGTCGCACTACGTGAAGGAGCGCAGCGCGCTGGACGCGGAGGCGCTCAACCGCGCGACGTCGGTGTACCTGCCGGACCGCGTGCTGCCCATGCTGCCGGAGCGGCTGTCCAACGGCATCTGTTCGCTGCGCCCGGACGAGGACCGGCTGTGCATGGTGGCGGACATGACGTTCGACCGCCACGGCCAGCGGCGCACGCACGAGCTGTACCCGGCGGTGATGCGCAGCGTGGCGCGCTGCACGTACAACGAGGTGCAGGACGTCCTGGACGGCAAGGACGTGCCGCACCGCAACTTCCTCAAGCCCCAGTTCGAGCAGCTGATGGCGCTGGCGCGCGCGCTGATGGGCATGCGCAAGGCGCGAGGCGCCATCGACTTCGACGTGCCGGAGCACAAGGTGGTGCTGGGCGAGGACGGCGTGCCGCAGCGCATGGAGAAGCGCGAGCGCAAGGACAGCCACCGGCTCATCGAGGAGTGCATGCTGGCCGCCAACGAGGCGGTGGCCACGTACTTCCAGGACGAGGGCCTGCCCACGGTGTACCGGTTCCACGGCGAGCCGGATCCGCAGAAGCTGGCGGCGTTCGCGGTGCTCGCGGAGGCGTACGGCTTCCAGCTCGACGTGGAGGACGGCGTTTCGTCCAAGGAGCTGGACGCGTTCATCACGCAGCTGGAGGGACACCCGGAGCAGCGGGCGCTGAACCAGCTGCTGCTGCGCTCCATGATGCAGGCCGTGTACACGGCGACGCGCGTGGGCCACTACGGCCTGGCGGCGGAGAACTACCTGCACTTCACGTCGCCCATCCGGCGCTATCCCGACCTGCTGGTGCACCGCGTCCTGAAGGCGGTGTGGGCGCGCAAGGGCAAGAAGCCCTCGGACGCGCAGCTGGACCGCGAGGAGGAGCGGCTGGAGGGCATGGCGCAGCAGTGCTCGGAGCGCGAGCGCGCGGCCATGACGGTGGAGCGCGAGGTGGTGGCGTTCTACGCGGCCCTGATGATGAAGGACCGCGTGGGCGAGGAGTTCGACGCGACCGTGGCGGGCATCGCCGAGTTCGGCTTCTTCGTGGAGCTGGATGAGGTCCACGTCGAGGGCCTGGTGAAGGGCGAGTCGCTGGGGCCGGGCTCCAAGCTGGACAAGCGCACGCACTCGCTCGTGTATCCGAATGGCCGGCGCGTGCGCGTGGGGCAGAAGCTGCGCGTGCGGCTGCTGTCCGCGAACACGACGGCGCGGAAGATCGACTTCGAGGCGCTCCAGTTCGAGGACGAGGCCCCGCTTCAGCGGACCGGCGGCGCACGTCCGCCACCGCGCCGCCGCGAGTACGTGAACGAGGCGCCGGGCCGTCACAAGGGTGGCAGGCCCGGACGCAGCGAGCGCGAGGCCGCGAAGACGGGCCGCACGCCGTGGCGCAAGCCCGCGGGGGACGAGGCCGCGGACGCGGAGCAGTGGCGGTCGCTCGCGGAGGTGGAGGAGACGCCGTTCGGCGTGAAGAAGGCGTGGGAGCCGCCCACGGCCGAGGACGCCGCCACGGTGGAGGCCGCGACGGTCTCCGGGTACGGCGACGAGGTCCTGGGAGAAGCGCCGGCAGCGCCGCGTCCGCGAGGACGGTTCAGCCGGGAAGGGCGCCGGGAAGAGGCCGCGCCCGCTCGGGCTGGCTCCCGCTTTCTGCGTTCCCGCACGGAAGAGGCCCCCGCGCCCAAGGCGGCGCCCGCCACCCCGGCCAAGGGCAAGCGCAAGGTCATCCGTCCCTCGCTCCCCGCGACCGATGAGGGCAGCGAGCCCGGCGCGGACCGCCCCGGTGACGAGGCCGTGCGCGACGCGAAGCGCTCCCGTGAGGCCTGGGACGCGGAGCGCTCCGGCGACGCGGCTCCTTCCCGCGCGAAGCCCTCTCGCGAGGCCTTCACGCCGCCCGCCTTCGACTCCGACGACTCCGCTCCGGCCGCTTCACCGCACCCGGGCTTCGACCGGATCCGCGCGCTGGCCGCTCAGCGGGGTCAGCTCCCCACGGGGGCGGCTCCGGGCCGCGCGGGCGCGCCCAAGAAGGTCCGCAAGGCGGCCTCTGGCGCGAGCGCGAAGGCGAAGCCCTCGAAGAAGTCCGCGCCGAAGAAGGCCGGCGGCTCGAAGGGCGCGGGCAAGAAGCCGGGGCGCGGCGCCCCGGGCAAGCGCAAGCGCTGAACGCGGGGCCGGACCTTCCGGCCGCGCCGCCGTTCCACTCAAGGAGGCCGTGTGGGTGCTGTGCGAATCGTGGGGTTGATGCTCGCGGTGGCGGGCGGAGTGCTGCTGTTCACCGGGCTCAAGGCGCGGGACTCGCTCACGGAGCGCGCCACGGAGCTCATCACCGGCCGCAACACCGAGCAGACCACGCTCTACGTCGCGGGCGGCGGCGCGGCGCTGGTGGGCGGCGTGCTGTTGGCCCTCTTCGGGGGAGGACGAGGCCGGCGTTAGGCCCCGTCCCCTCCACCCGGACTACTTGGTGGCGCCGGAGGCCTGCGCGGCCTTGGCTCGCTTGGTCGCCTCGCCGAACTGCTTGGTCGCCTCGTTGGCCTGGGCCGTCAGCTCCTCGACGCGCTTGGCGTGAGCGGCGGCGCTGGCCTTGGCGGCGGCGACGCGCTCCGCGGCCTGCGGATCCACCACGGCCTTCTTGCCCTTCTCCGGCTTGGGCGGCGTGGCGGCCTCGATGGCCTCCTGCTCCGCGGCCTGCTGCAGCGCCTTCTCGTGCTCGATGTACTTGAACATCACGACGCGCTTGTTCAGGTACGGGTTGGGCAGGTCCGGGTTGATGGCGATGACCTGATCATACGTCTTCAGCGCGAGCTCCAGCTCCGCGGGGACCGCGGGCGCGGACATGGAGCGGGCGCCACCGCGCTGCGAGTGCACCTCCGCGATCCAGCCGAGCGCGTCGGTGTCCTTCGGGTTGATCTTCAGGCACTCCTCGAAATACTGCTTCGCCTTGTCCAGCGGGCCGCTCTTCGCGTACATCGCCGCGACATTGCGGTAGACGTCGGCCTTCTCAGCGGGCGTCTTCGCGTAGTCCAGCAGCTTCAGCGCGGCCTGCGCGGCCTCTTCCGTCTGGCCCGCCTGCATGTGCGCGAAGGCCTTCTTCTCCCAGACCTTCTCCTGGTTCGGGTCGATCTTCAGCGACTCCTCGTACTCCTTCACCGCCTCCGCGTAGTTCTTGTCGGCGAGGAAGTTGGTGCCCTTGACCCGGTGCTCCTTGGCCTTCTCTTCCTTCTCATCGGCGCAACCGAAGGAACCGCCCAGGGTCAGCACACCCAGCATCAAACCCACGCTACCCAGCCGCTTCATGCCCAAAGCCTTTCGTGAAGTTCCAGGGGGCACGTCCCAGCCGGGCGCCCCACGCGGCGCGGAATATACCCGAACTCGCCTCGTGTACCCCTTGTCCTGAAGGCCCGGGCCGGCAGGGCGCTTCAGGAGCGTGCGCGCGCGAGCAGGGAGACGAGCAGGGGCGCGCCCAGGGCGGCCGTCACCACTCCCACGGGTAATTCACGCCCGGGGAGGATCACCCGCGCCGACGCATCGCACAACGCGAGGAACGCGGCCCCCACCACCACGGACCCGGGCAGCAGCACCCGGCGACTCACACCGAGCGTCCGGCGCACCAGGTGCGGGACGATGAGCTCCACGAAGGCGATGGGGCCGCACCACGCGACGCAGGCGGCGACGCCCAGCGCCCCCAGGCCGATGGCCACCGTGCGCACGCGGCGGACGGGGACGCCCTGGGACTCGGCGTGCTCCTCGCCGGCGATGAAGACCTCCAGCGCGCGGGTGAGGGCGAGCAGCCCCACGACGGTGACGGCCGCGAACGGGGTGAGCAGCCGCACGCCCGAGTAGCCCACCTGCGGCAGGTGGCCGAGCGACCAGCGCATGGCGGCCATCAGCTCGGCGGAGTCCGCGGTGAACTGCAGGCCGGTGGCGATGGCGCTCGCCGCCATGGAGCAGGCGATGCCGGCGAGCACCACGTCGTTCATCCGCACGCGGCGGCCCGCGGCGATGGCGGCCACCACCAGGCTGACGCCAAGCGCCCCCATGAAGGCCGCGGCGGTGATGAGCGGCAGCCAGCCCGATGCCAGCCGCGCCCCCAGGATGATGGCCACCAGCGCGCCCAGGGTCGCCCCCGCGGTGGTTCCCACGGTGCTGGGCGCGGCGAGCGGGTTCGCGAAGAGGGACTGGTACACCGCGCCCACCAGCGACAGCGTGCCGCCCACCAGCATGGCCATCAGCGTGCGGGGCACGCGCAGCTGCCAGAAGACGAAGTCCGCCGAGTCCGGGGAGAGCCCTGGCCCGATGAACGGCGCCACCGCGCACGCGGCCACGCAGACCGCCACGAGGATCCAGGCCTTCACCTTCACGGAGCACCTCCGCTCCGGGGCAGGCCCACGAAGACGCGGTGGCCCTCCACGAACGTCCCATGCATGCGCACGCCGAACAGCTCGCCCAGCTGTTCGCCCAGGTCGGGGGCGTCCAGGTTCCTCTCGAAGGCCACGCGGCCCTGGGACAGGCCCACGACGCGGGGAGCGCGCGTGCCCGGCGCGTGGGTGTGCGAGAGCACGTTGACGTCGTGGGTGACGCAGAGGATGCCGCGTCCCGCGCGCCAGAGGTGGCCCATGCGCGCGTACAGCTCCAGCTGCTGCGCGGGGTCCAGGAAGTTGGCGGGCTCGTCCAGCAGCACCAGCGGAGTCTCCTGCGCGAGCAGCCCCGCGACCGCCACGCGCTGCCGCTCGCCGCCGGACAGCTCCGTGATGGGGCGCAGGGCGAAGGACTGGGCGCCTGCTTCCGCCAGCGCCAGGTGCGCGGCCGTCTCGGAGGCCCGGCGGGATTCAGGGAAGCGGTAGCGGGCGGAGATGACCTGCTCCAGCGCGGTGATGGGCTCCGCCGTCTCCAGCCGCTGGGGCAGCCACGCGAGCCGCGCCGCGCGCTCCCTGGGGGCAAGTTTCGACACGTCCTGCCCGTCCACGAACACATGCCCAGCATCCGGACGCAGCAGGCCCAGCGCCACGCGCAGGAGCGTGGACTTGCCCGCGCCGTTGGGCCCGACGATGGCCACGAAGTCTCCGGGGGCCACGCGCAGGGACACGCTGTCCAGCAGCGTCCGACCCCGCGCGCGCACCGTCACCGCGTCCAGCGTCAGCCCGGCAGTCATCGCGCGGAGGGCAGGGTGCCCAGGGCGGCGCGGAGCCGCTCGACGACGTCGAGGATGGCGGGCCCGGTGGACTGCACGTCGGGCCCGATGACCAGCCGCACCCGGTCCTCCCGCGCCGCGCGCAGGCCGGTGAGCTGCTTCCACGGGGCCAGCAGCTTCGCCTGCTTCGCGGCATCCAGGGACGGCACGCTGATCAGCACCAGCACCGCGTCCGGATCCAGCGCGATGACGCCCTCCAGCGACAGGTTGGGAGGCCCCGTGACGTCCTCCGCGACGGCGTTGCGAGCCCCCGCCGCCTCCAGCGCCGCGCCGTGCAGCGACGCGCGCTTCATGTACCAGACCTCCGACAGCGTGCCCGCCGTGTCGCCCAGGACCAGCAGCACGCGGGGAGCATCCTTCGGCGCGGGGCGCGACAGCGTCTGGTTCAGCTTCTCCGCGAGCGCGGTGGCCTGCGGCTCGCGGCCGCTCAGCCGGCCCAGCTCCTTCACGCTCTCCACGACTTCCGCGAGCGAAGTCCAGGGCAGCACCTTCAACGGCGCGAGCGCGGAGAGCGACTCCGCGGGGGCCTGCTTCACCTGTTGATCCACGAGCAGCGTGGGCTTGAGCTTCGCGATGGCCTCGAAGTTCGGCGCGAACGTGGTGCCCACCCTGGGCAGGGCGGGCGTGCCCTGGGGCAGGGCGGTGTAGTCGGACACACCCACGATCTCCGCGCCCGCGCCCAGGGCGAACAGCGTCTCCGTGACGGAGGGCGACAGCGAGACGATCCGCCGCGCCTGGGCTTCCGGAGCGGGGGACGCGGGACGCTGGCAGCCCGCCGCGAGCGCGAGCACCACGCACAGCAGGGAGGGGAGGCGGAAGAGACTCATGGGCGGGCCGACTTCTAGCACGCACGTCACGGACGGGTGTCCGGGAAGCGATGTCTGGGTTTCGCTTATCCTGGGAACTCCTCACAGAGGGGATACCCGGACATGACCTGGATGAATTGGACGTCCCGCGCGCTCTGCGCCGCGGCACTGCTTTGCACTTCCCCGGCCCTTGCCGCGTCGCCGTTCGCGGAAGGGATGATCTCCATCACGTTGGATGACGGCTGGAGTACGCAGTACACGCTGGCACGGCCGGCGCTGAAGTCGCGGAACATCCCCGCGACGTACTACCTGGTCACCGACGCGGTGGCGCAGGGGTGGGGCGGCTACATGAGCCTCGCGCAGGTGCAGACGCTCAAGGCGGAGGGCAATGAAATCGCCAGCCACACGCGCACGCACGCGGACCTGCCCACGCTGACGCCCGTGCAGCTGACGTCGGAGCTGCATGACTCGCGCGCGTGGCTGGAGACGAACGTGGGGGCGACGTGCGGCAAGAACTTCGCGTCACCCTACGGCGCGTACAACGCGACGGTGATGACGGCGCTGAAGGCGGAGTACGCCAGCCACCGCACCATCAACGCGGGCCGCAACTACAAGGACACGGTCATCTACGAGCTGCGCGCCAACGACGTGTCGAGCGCGGTGACGGTGGCGCAGGTGAAGGGGTGGATCAACCAGGCCATCGCGGAGAAGAGCTGGCTCATCATCCTCTTCCACGAGTTCACCAGCGGCACGCCCACGCGCGAGACGCAGTACCGGACGACGAACTTCACGAACATCCTCAACTACGTGCAGTCCACGGGCATCCGCACGGTGACGGTGGAGGAGGGGCTCGCGCTGACGGACGGCCTCACGGAGGCGCTGCCGTCCGTGGGCACGGTCGTCTACGACGACGCGATGGGCAGCGGCTTCCAGGACTGGAGCTGGGCGACGCACGACCTGGACCAGTCCGTCACGGTGCACTCCGGCTCCACGGCGGTCAGCTTCGAGCCGGACTACTGGGAGGCGCTGATGTTCCACCACACGGGGCTGGACCTGTCGCAGTACCAGTCCATCGACCTCTGGGTGCACGGAGGCACGACGGGCGGGCAGCAGGTGCGGCTGGCGCTCTACAACGGCGGCACGCCGCTGGGCAGCATCAGCCTGGAGACGGCGCTGGGGCACCCCATCGCGGCGGGGACCTGGCAGAAGGTCTCCATTCCGCTCAGCGCCCTGGGCGCGACGTCCGGCACGGTGGATGACTTCTACGTGATGGACGAGTCGGGGTCGGATCAGGGCACGCTGTACGTGGACGACTTCGTGCTCGTGCCGTAGTCGGAGTGTCACCGCGCGCGCCGGTGCCTGCTCCGGCGCGCGCGTGAAGACAGGCGTTGCCTACAGCTTGATCAGCTCCACGTCATCCATGTGGATGAAGTTGGATCCGTTGTGGGCCGGCGACTTGCTGTGCAGGCCGAACTCCAGGTAGCCGTTGGTGACGTTGATGGCGGGCGTCTCCAGCAGCGTGTAGTTGCCATAGGTGCCCAGGTTGGTGATGGCCGGCGCGCAGGTGCCGCAGTTCTTCACCTGGAATCGCGCGAAGTCGAACGTGCCTCCCTTGCGGAACCATGCGCGCAGCTTGTAGTTGCCGGACGCCAAGCCCGACTTCGTCTGGTACGTCCACGCCTCGTACGGCGCCGCGGACGTCCAGTGCGTCAGGTGGAAGCTGCCCGAGTGCCCGCCGTTGTACGTCTCCGAGAACGCCGCCGCCGCCGTGCCGTTCGGGCTCCAGGTGTTCCAGCCCGTCATGCCCTGCTCGAACCCGGCGTTGGTGAGCCCCAGCGACTGCGAGCCGCCCGGCTGGTACCAGCGCACCCACTCCACCTCCATCGTCTTCTTCGCGCCCCAGGCCAAATCGATGGAGGCCGGCGCCGGGTTCCCGTACCAGACGCCTCCCAGCGCCAGGTTCAGGATGAGGTAGTGGTTCTGCTGGAACTCCGACTCGTTGTGGTTGAACGTCAACGTGGACACGAAGTCCTTGTCCAGGCGGAACACCATGGTGTTCGCGGTCCACTCCACTTCATACGTGTGGAAGTCCTGCGACAGGTCCACGCCGCGGGTCGCGCCCGTGCCCCAATCCGCGTTGCCGCCGTTGTGCCAGTGCGTCGCGGACTTCATCCACGTGGGCTCCGTGGACTTCCACTCCAGGATGTCGATCTCCCCCGCCGCGGGCCAGCCCGCGCTCTGGATGTTCGAGCCCAGCGTCCAGAACGCCGGCCACATGCCGTAGCCCGGCGGAACCTTGATGCTCGCGACGATCTTCCCGTAGCGCCCCTCCACCTTGCCCTTGGTGTGGATGCGGCCGGAATAGAACGACCGGTACTGCCCCGGGCAGCGCGAGTCCGTGGGGTTGTCCGCCGTGCGCTCCGCCGAGATGATCAGCTTGCCGTTGGCCACCGCCACGTTCTGCGCGCGCGGGAACTCCAGCTCACCCGTGCCGAAGTTGCAGTTGTTGGTCACCGGGTCCCAGTTGCTCGTCAGCACGTTCCACGCGCCCGTGTTCAGCGCCGTGCCCGTGAAGTCGTCCTGCCATGACAGTGACCACCCCGCGCCCGGGTCGTACGCGCGCTCGCCCTGCTGCGTCTGGCCGTAGCCTTCCGCCTCCACCGGGGCGGTGGCTTCCGGCTCGGGAGAACAGCCGGAGAGGGTGGTCAGGAGTCCTGCGGCGACAAGGCCTGCGCGAAAGGGGCGGTGCATGAATGCTCCGGGGTAGGGAGGGCATTCATATTTGCCGGTTTTGACATGTCTTGCCAGGAAGTCATGAAACACCTCAGCCGAGCCACTGGGGATTCTGGACGGTTCCGTCGAAGTGGTGGCTCGTCTTGTACTTCTCGTAGGCGCCGTCCTGGGCCGCGTCCTTCGTCCTGGCGAGCAGGGCCTGGACGTCCTTTTCGGTCAGGGGCTTGAAGGTGCGCGCGGCGGTCAGCGCCTGCTGCAGTCGCTCCTGCGAGTCGATGCCGGTGATGACGACACTCACGGGCAGCGACAGGTTGTAGCGGAGGCACTCGGGCGCGGTGACGGTCTTGCTGTCGAGGATGAACGGGTCGCCCATGGACTTCATGGCGAGCACGCCGATGCCCTCCTTCACGAGCACGGGCAGCACGCGCTTCTCGAAGCTGTTGAAGTGGGCGTCCATCACGTTGAGGGGCAGCTGCACGGTGTCGAAGCGGAAGCCGTGCTGCTTCGCTGTCTCCAGCATCTTCAGGTGGATGTCCGGTGACTTGTGGCCGGTGAAGCCCAGGAAGCGCGCCTTGCCGGCCTTCTGCGCGTCCTTCATCGCCTCGATGGCGCCTCCTTCGGCGAAGGCGCGGTCGGGGTCAGTGTCGCGGATGACTTCGTGGAGCTGGAGCAGGTCCAGGTGATCCGTCTGGAGGCGCTGGAGGGATTCGTCGATCTGCTTCGCGGCGGTCTTCTTGTCGCGGCCGTCGATCTTCGTCATCAGGAAGGCCTTGGCGCGGTAGCCGTCGCGCAGCGCCTTGCCCATGCGCTCCTCGCTCTTGCCGTCGTTGTAGTCCCAGCAGTTGTCCAGGAAGTTGATGCCCTGGTCCAACGCACCGCGGATGAGCGCGATGCTCTCCGACTCCTCCTTCTGCTTGCCGATGTGGAAGCCCCCGAGGCCGATGCACGACACCTCCTGGCCGGTGCGGCCCAGCTTGCGGCGGGGCACGGCGGGCGCGTTCTTCGCCTTCCTGGGCGAAGCCCCGAGCACGGGAGGGGCAACCATCAGCGACAGCGTCGCGGCGAGGAATTCCTTCCGGGTCATTCGCGGGCGTCCTTCCAGAGGGCAGGTGGCGTCTGGGAGGCCGACGTTGGGACCGGCTGACGCCCGGGACAACGGGCGCGAGGGCTGAATGTGCAGGAGCCACCGCTGCGGACCAGGTGTGCAGGGCGGGCGTGTGCCGCATAATCGACACCCGCATGCGCATCCCCCTCCTTGTGCGGCGCGTGGGAACGCTCCTCGCGCTGATCCTCCTGGCCGCGTGCCGCATTGAATCCGCCGCGCCGTCGGGAGGCGCCGCCGTGGCGCAGGCTGAGACCCCGTCCGGCGAGGTGTGGGTCTACACGTCGATGTACCGGCACGTGCTGGATGCGCTGGAGCCCTTGCTCAAGGAGCGGCTGCCCGGCGTGCAGGTGCACTGGTACCAGGCCGGCAGTGAGAAGGTGGCCAGCCGGCTGGAGGCGGAGCGGGCCGCGGGCGCGGTGCGAGCGGACGTGCTGATGACGTCGGATCCGTTCCTCTACGAGCGGCTGGCGCGGGAGGGCGCGTTCCTGCGCTACGCGTCCGTGAACGCGCTGCGCATTCCGCGAACGCTGCTGGACCTGGACGCGAGGTACGCGGCGGTGCGGCTGTCCACGATGGTGCTGGTGCACCGCGTAGGCGCGGGCGAGGCGCCGAAGTCATTCGCGGCGTTGGTGGATGGAAGCTGGAAGGGAAGGGTGGCCATCGGGGATCCCCTCACGTCGGGCACCGCGTTCACGTGGGCGGTGTTCCTGCACGCGCGGCGTGGGGATGCGTACTTCGCGGGGCTGCGCGAAAAGGGCGCGGTTGTGGCGGGTGGCAACGCGGCGGTGCTCCAGAAGGTGGAGAGCGGCGAGGTGGACGCGGGCGTGCTGCTGCTGGAGAACGCGCTGGCGGCGAAGGCGAAGGGCAGCCCCATCGAGGTCATCTGGCCGGAGGACGGCGCGGTGGTCATCCCGGGACCGGTGGGGCTGTTCGCGTCGACACGCAATCCGGTGGCGGCGAAGGCGCTGATGGACGTGCTGCTGTCGCCCGAGGGCCAGCGCATCATCGTGGAGAAGGGCGACATGCACGCGGTGGACCCGCGCCTGAGCGGCCCGCGTGGCGAGCCCGGCGTGGACGGCTTGCTGAGTCGCGCGCAGGTATGGACGCCGGAGCTGCTGGAGCAGGGGTTGCTGCACGGCGGTGACATCAAGGAAGCCTTCAGCAAGGCCTTCGCGCGATGAGCCAGGAACACCTCCGAGGCGGAAGGGAGTGGGCCTCCGCCGGAGCGGCACGAGCAAAACCTGTCCGACAGTCGGACAGGTTTCTGTGGCGCGGATGGCACGACGGGTCCCCAGCCCTGGTGGGGGACGCGACCCGTCCCATGCGAATCATCCGCGGGAGCCCATCAGCCCAGGGGAACCGCTGCGGCAGTCCAAACCTGTCCGACAGTCGGACCCGTTCACATGGTGGCTCCAACCTGTCGGACAGTCGGCCCCGTTCACACGGTGGCTCCAACCTGTCGGACAGTCGGCCCCGTTCACACGGTGGCTCAAACCTGTCGGACAGTCGGACTCGCTCGCACGGTGGCTCCAACCTGTCGGACAGTCGGACAGGTTCGCGCGGTGGATCCAGCCTGTCGGACAGTCGAACCGGTTTGCACGGGGGTTCCGGCTTGCCGGACTGTCGGACCGGTTTGCACGGTGGTGCAGGCTTGTCGGACTGTCGGACAGGTTCGAGTGGTGCCCGGTGTCCGGCCGCTGCCTGCGATGAGTCCGGTCCAATAAGACGCGGCAGTGGGAGCCTGTCCGCTCAGGGGACCCGCAGCTGTGGCCAAAACCTGTCGGACAGTCGGACAGGCCCGAGCGGTGGGCCTGGCTTGTCCGACAGTCAGACCGGTTCGGGCGGTGGCCCCAACTTGTCGGACAGCCGGACCGGCCCGAGCGGTGGGCCTGGCTTGTCCGACAGTCGGACGGGTTCGTGTGGTGGTGCCGACTTGTCCGATTGTCGGACAGGTTTTTGGGGTGCTCCGCCACCGGGGCGCTTCGTCGAGCTTCTTTCTTTCTCATCCGGTTGGATTGACGGCCTGCCCGAGGGGCCGGCGCAGCGCCAGCGCGTGAGCCTTGATGGGGGCTCGCGATGAGGGGCCGGTGGGTTGCGTTGGCCTTGTGGCTCGTGCCGCTGCTGCTCTTCGCGGTGGTTCCGGTCGTGGCGCTCCTGGTTCGGGGCGTGGGGGCGGCGACGGGGGGATTGGGTTCGGTGCTCTCGGCGGAGTCCGGGGCGCTGTTGAACACACTGGGCATCTCGCTGGGCGCGACGGCGTGGGCGCTGTGCCTGGGCGCTCCGCTGGCCTTGCTCCTGTTCCGCACGGACCTGCCCCTGCGTGGCGCGTTCACCGTGCTGTTCACGCTGCCTTCCGCCATCCCCGCGTTCATCTGGGGCATGGGGTGGCTGTCGCTCGCGAGCCCTCGTGCTGGCTATCTGAACCGCATGCTGGGCGCGGACGTGTTCGACCTTTATGGCGCGGCGGGCATCGCGTTCGTGGAGGGGCTTTCGGGCCTGCCGCTGGTGCTGCTCGCCGGGGCCGCGGCGCTTCGGCGCGTGGACCCGGCTCTGGAGGAAGCGGCTCGCGTCTGTGGCGCTTCGCCGCTTCGCGCCGTGCTGAACACCACCGTTCCCCTGGTGATGCCCGCGCTGTTGTCTGGCGCGGTGATGGTGTTTCTCATGGCCGCGTCGTCCTTCGGCGTGCCGTACCTGCTGGGCGTGTCGGCGTCGCCGCCCACCCGTGTGCTCACCACCCGTATCTATGAGCTGGTGCTGCTGGGCAGCGAGGAGGGATTGCCACGGGCGTCGGTGCTCGCGTCGTTCCTCCTGCTGGTGACGCCGCTGGCGCTGGGACTGACCTGGATGCTGGGCCGAAGCGGACGGGTGCGGTTGAGCGCGGGCAAGGGCGTGTCTCCTCGCGTCCTTGCGTTGGGGGCGTGGCGGACTGTCGCTCTGGCCGGTGTGGGCCTCGTGGGCGGGGTGCTGGTGGTGCTGCCCCTTGCGGCCATCCTGCTCACTTCGCTGCAACGCAGCTTCGGCGCGGCACTGACCTGGGACACGTTGACGCTGTCGCACTGGTCCGGGGTGCTTGGGGATGCGCGCACACTCCGGGCCACGGGGCGCAGTGTGTTGCTCGCGGCGGGGGCGGGGCTGCTCGTGGTCAGCCTGGGTCTTTCGGCGGCGCTCCTTCGGCGGGCCTTCCGTCGCGGCGGCGCGGGCGTGGAGGCCATGGCGGTGTGGCCCTTCGCGGTTCCGGGCACGGTGCTGGCGCTCGCGCTGCTGGTGGCGTTCTCTCGGGACTGGCGGCTGGTGGTGCTGGACCGCTTCGCGTTCGTGCTGGCCCTGGCGCATACACCGTGGCTGATGCTCGTGGGCTACGTGGGGAAGTACCTGGCGCTCGGCGAACGCAACAGCGCCGAGGCCCTGGCCCAGGTGGACCCTTCGCTCGCGGAGGCAGCTCGCGTCGGCGGTGCAGGGCCTGTGCGGGCGTTCGTGGACGCGACGCTGCCGCTGCTCCGGCCCGCGCTCACGGTGGCGTTCGTGCTCGCGTTCCTCGCCTGCGCCACGGAGATCACCTTGTCCGTGCTGCTGGTACCCGCGGGCTCCGAGGTGCTGGGCACGCTGTTGTTCGAGTTGCAGAGCTATGCGGACCCGGCCGCCGCGGCCGTGCTCGCTTGCGCGTTCGTGGCGCTGGTGGTCGCGGGACAGGCCGTGCTGGTGTGGGCCCGGCGTCGCGTACCGGAGGTGCGGTGATGGCGGCCATCGTCCTGGAGGGCCTGGTCAAGGCTTATGGCGGGACGCCCGTGGTGCGTGGCTTGAGCCTTCAAGTGGGGCAAGGCGAGCTGGTGTCCCTGCTGGGCCCTTCCGGCTGTGGGAAGACGACCACGCTGCGGATGCTCGCGGGGCTGGAGCACCCGGACGCGGGCGTCATTCGCCTGGGGGATGAAGTGGTCGCCGGGCCCGGCGTGCGTGTTCCTCCCGAGAAGCGCGGCCTGGGCATGGTGTTCCAGAGCTACGCCATCTGGCCGCATCGCAGCGTCGAAGCGAACGTCGCCTATCCGCTGGCGCTCCGGAAGGTGCCTCGCCACGAGATGGCTTCACGCGTGCGCGAAGCCCTGCGCTGGGTACGGCTTGAGGCCTACGCGGCGCGGATGCCGCATGAGCTGTCCGGTGGACAGTTGCAGCGCGTGGCGCTCGCGCGGGCGCTGGTGGCGGGGCCTCGCGTGCTGCTGTTGGACGAACCCCTTTCAAACCTGGACGCCGCCCTGCGCGAGGAGCTGCGCGCGGAGATCGCCGCGCTGCGGGCCCGGCTGGGCACGACGCTGGTGTTCGTCACACATGATCAGGGCGAGGCCCTGGCCCTGTCGGATCGCATCGCCGTGATGAACCGGGGCGTCATCGAACAGGTGGACACGCCGGAGCGGCTGTACCGGGAACCGGCGACGCCGTTCGTCGCGGGCTTCGTCGGGGGCGCGAACGTGCTGCGGGGCGAGGTGCGCGCGGGTGCCTTCCACTGCGCGGGGACGGAGACCGCGTTCGACCTGCCCGTGGATGCCAAGCCCGGACAGGGGACGCTGGTGGTGCGTCCGGAGGACCTGGAGCTGGGGGAGACCGGGACGCCGCTGGTGCTGTCCGCTCGCCTGTTCCTGGGGCACGCGGCGGAGTACCGCTTCCCCGTGGGAGATGCGTTCCTGCGCGTCATCGGACCGGCGCTGGAGGGCGTTCGCGCAGGTCAGACGCTCCGCGTCCGCGTGCGCAAGGCCACGGTGTTCGACGCGGGCTCCTGAGGCTCAGTACAGCGTCGTCTTCACCCGGGCTGGCAGCTCGCGGTCGTACTCTCCGCCGTCGAAGTTCTCTGGACTCAGCGCCTCGAGGATGGAGCCGGGGCTTGGGAACTCGGCGCGGGCGACTTGCCGGGCAGGGTCCCAGAGCCCGGAGCGGATCAACGCGCGGCTGCACTGGAAGTAGACCGTCTCCACTGCGATGCGCAGCACGGAGCGGGGCTGCTTTCCCTCGAAGGTGAAGCGCTCGAGCATGGACGGCTCGATGACGATGCTCGCCCGGCCGTTGACGCGCAGGGTTTCGTTCACGCCCGGGACGAAGAACAGCAGCGCGACGCGCGGATCCGCCAGGATGTTCCGCAGCGAGTCCATGCGGTTGTTGCCGCGGCGGTCGGGCAGCAGCAGCGTGTGCGCGTCCTCGATGACCACGAACCCGGCGGGGTCTCCTCGCGGCGAGGCATCCAGCCCTCCAGGGCCGGACGTGGCGAGGACCATGAACGGCGAGCGTTCAATGAAGGGCCGGTATGCCGGGTGGAGGTGGTCCACCTCCTTGAGCACGGACGACATCCCGGGGACCCCGTACAGGCGTTCGAGCGTCTCCACATCGGTCACGGTCTTCATCCGGGGGCGCCTCCTGGGCCCTTCTTAGGCCTTTAAAATGGCCATGTCACACGCGGCACCCGCTGCGTCGTCCTGGGGATGGAAGGGCACTTCGCCCCCAAGAATGAGGACCTACACATGAAGACCCGGATGAATGCCTTCGCTGTCGCCCCGGACGCCGTCAACCTCATGCTCGAGTTCAGCAAGAAGGTGGAGGCCCTGGGGCTGGAGCCGAGCCTCCGCGAGTTGGTGAAGATCCGCTCCTCGCAGCTCAATGGCTGCGCGTTCTGCATCCACATGCACACCCGCGACGCCCGTGCCCAGGGGATGAGCGAGGAGCGCATCTACCTGCTGGACGGCTGGCGCGAGTCGCCGCTGTACACCGAGCGCGAGCGCGCGGCCCTGGGCTGGACGGAGGCCCTGACGCTGGTTTCCCAGACGCACGCCCCGGATGAGGACTACGCTGCGCTCAAGCCGCACTTCACCGAAGAGGAGATCGTGAAGCTGACCCTCCTGATTGGTGTCATCAACTCCTGGAACCGGTTCGCCATCGGCTTCCGGTCCATCCACCCGGTGACCGCTCGCAGTGAAGCCGCCTGAGCCGAACCCCGCGGACGTCTTCGACCCGCTCCGCCCCCGGCTGCTCCGCATCGCGTACCGGATGCTGGGCATCGTCGCGGAGGCGGAGGACGTGGTGCAGGAGGCGTATCTCCGTTGGCACCAGACCGACCGCGACGCCGTGCGGGACGCCGAGGCCGTGCTCGTCCGCACGGTGACCCGGCTGTGCCTGGACGTCCTGAAGTCCGCGCGCGTGCGGCGCGAGGAGTACGTGGGGACCTGGCTTCCAGAGCCCATCATCGAGACAGTGGAGGGCGACGACTTGACGCTGACCTTGATGATGGCCCTGGAGCGCCTGTCCCCCCTGGAGCGCGCCGCGTTCCTCCTGCACGACGTGTTCGGCATGGACTTCGAGCAGGTGGCGAAGGCCATCGACCGCGATCCCGCGGCGTGCCGCCAGCTCGCCAGCCGGGCGCGGGCCCACGTGCAGGAGGCCCGGCCCCGCTTCCCCGTGACGGAGGCGAAGGGCCACGAGCTGGCCTCGGCGTTCCATGCCGCGTCCCGGAGCGGTGACACGCACGCGCTCCAGGCACTGCTGGCCCAGGACGTCATCCTGTACTCCGATGGCGGCGGCAAGGCGAAGGCGGTGCTCAATCCCATCTATGGCCAGGCGAAGATCGTGCGCATGCTCGAGGCGTTCGTCCGGCGCACGGGCGTGAACTCGTCTCAGCTCGTGTACGAGGGCACCATCGACGGCCTGCCCGCGTTCGTCACGCTGGAGGCGGATGGAACGCTGCAGACCACGGCGCTCGGCATCGAGGACGGCCGCATCGTCGCCCTCTACATCACGCGCAACCCCGACAAGCTGATGGGCATCCGGCGGGCAGTGGGCGGCGAGCCGTCGTAGGGCTTCAGTGCGCGGCAAAGGACTCGCGCGCGAACTCGACGAACCGGAGCAGGGCCGGGGATCTTCCGGCCTTGCGCCAGGCGATGACGGTGTTCGTCACCGGCGCGTCCCCCGGCAGGTCGATGAAGGCCACGCCGGAGTGGTGCTCCGTGTCGGGCGTGTGCGGCATGGGCGCGATGCCGAAGCCCGCGGAGACGAACCAGATCTTCGTCGCGACGTTCTGCGCGTACTGGCGCACCGCCGGTTCGACCCCCGCGTCGCGGAGCCGGTCGAAGAACCCCGCGTAGTAGTCCGGCGGCGCGACGCCGGGCTCCACCAGGACGAGCGGCTCATCGCGCAGGTCCTTCCACGCCACCGCCTTGCGCTTCGCGAACGGATGCCGCGACGGCACCGCCAGCCGGAAGGGTTCCCGCCGGATGAAGTGCGAGACGACATCCGGAGGCATCCGCTCGCGAGGACGCAGGATGCCCACGTCCAGCGTGCCCCGCTCCAGTGCGTCCAGCTGCCACGCGGACGGGTGGTTGCTCAGCTCGATGTGGATGCCCGGCATCTTCTTCTGGAAGGCCCGGAGCATCGCCGCGAACCGGGGCGTCGCGAACGACGAGATGAGGCCCAGCACCAGCACGTCCTGTTCGCCCCGGGCCTGCCGTGCCGCGTGCTCCTGGAACCGCTTCGCGCGCTCCAGGAGTTGGTGCGCTTCCGGCAGCAGCTCGCGTCCCAGCTTCGTGAGGCGCACCGCGCGGGCTTCGCGCTCGAAGAGGGCTCCGCCCAGCTCCGTTTCGAACTTGCGGATCTGCTGACTGAGCGGCGGCTGGGCGATGTGCAGCCGCTTCGCGGCGCGGGTGAAGCTGAGCTCCTCCGCGACCGCGACGAAGTACCTCAGGTGGCGCAGCTCCATGGTCCATATGCTCCAGGTCTGGATTCCAGACCCAGGATATATTGGAAGTATGGGTGGGGGAGCGCTAGGCATGCCGCATGGAGACCTCCTCCGCCGTGCTCCCCGCCACCGTGCCCCAGGCCGCTCCCATGGATCGCCGGCTGCTGTGGACGATGACGACGGCGACGGTGCTCGCGGTGGGCAACGTCTATTACAGCCAGCCGCTGCTGGGCGTCATCGCGCAGACCTTCGGCCTGTCCGCCTCCGCCGTGGGCTCCGTGCCGATGATGTCGCAGCTGGGCTACGTGGCCGGACTGGTGCTCCTGACGCCGCTGGGTGACGTGCTGGAGAAGCGCGGCCTGCTGGTGACCATGCTGGGGCTCGCGGCAGCGGCGCTCTTCGCGGCGGGCCTGGCGCCCACGTTCCCCCTGTTCCTGGTCGCCTGCGTGGCCATTGGCCTGACGTCCGTGCTGGTGCAGATCCTCATCCCCTTCGTCGCGGCGCTCAGCTCGCCCGAGGAGCGAGGGAGGAACCTGGGCGTGGTGCTCAGCGCCGCGCTGGTGGGCGTGCTCATCTCCCGCACGCTCAGCGGCTTCGTGGCCACGCATCTGGGCTGGCGCGGGGTGTACTTCGCGGCCGGTGCGACGATGGTGGGGCTGGCGATGACGCTGCGGCTGGGACTGCCTCGCTACGAGTCCTCCACGCGGCTGACGTACCCGCGCCTCCTGCAGTCGCTGTGGACGCTGCTGCGGGACGTGCCGGGACTGCGGGCCATCGCGCTCACGGGCGCCCTGATGTACGCCGCGCTCTCCGCGTTCTGGGCGTCGCTGGCGTTCTTCCTGAGCAGCGACGCGTACCACCAGGGGCCGGGCACGGCGGGCATGTTCGGGCTCATCGGGACGGTGGGGGCGCTCGCCGCGAACGTCACGGGCCGGCACGCGCAGCGCATTGGCGCGCGGCGGATCGTCCGGGCCAGCATCGTCACGATGCTGGCGGCCTTCGGGGTGTTCGCCGTCTTCGGCACGCTGTGGGCCGGGCTCATCGCGGGCGTGGTGCTGCTGGACCTGGGGGCGCAGGCCGCCACGGTGTCCAACCAGACGGAGCTATACCGCCTGCACCCCACGGCGCAGACGCGCCTCAACACGCTCTACAAGATGTTCTACTTCGTGGGCGGCGCCTGCGGTTCCGCGCTCTCCGCCATCTCGTGGGACCACGCGGGCTGGCGGGGCGTGTGCGCGGTGGGCGGTGGGTTCCTGGTCATCGCGTTCGTGTGGGAGCAGGTCCAGGCGCGGCGGGCCGCCGCGTCGCCTTCCGTCACTTGACCGCTCCACTGCGCGCGTTCAGAAAGATCGGGGTGGAGTCCCACTGAGCCGCGCGGGGTAGGGTGCGGCGCATGTCGTCGCATCCCGCCGAAAGCCCTCGCCGCTTCCACGCCGAGCCGTTGATCGCCGTCCTGCGCCACCTGGAGACGTTGCTGCCGTCCGGGCCCGTTTCCATCGACGTGCCGGATCCGGACCTGGGGCACGGGCGCTATCCCGGGGAGCGCGTGGAGGGGGGGCTCGTGCACCGGCCGTTGCGGAGCTGGTGCGACCTGGCGGAAGGGCTGTCGTGCCGTCTGCGCACGCCTCGCGGAGTGGACGCGACGCACGTGCGGCTCACGTTCGAGCCGCTGGGGTCGGAGGCTTCGTGGCACGCGGGCGGTGGGGCGCGGACGGAGGCGCCGCAGGAGCGTTATGGCGCCGCGTCCGACTTCGCGCGCGTGCGGAAGTTCGAGGACGCGGGCTTCCTGCTGCCCTGGCTGGAGGCGGTGGGGCGACTGGTGTTGCCCACGGGCGCGAGGCTCCTGGACCTGGGCGTCAACCGGGGCGATGAGCTGGTCGCGTTCGCGGAGATGGAGGGCATCCGCTTCGTCGGCGTGGACCACAGCGCGAGCGCGTTGGCGGAGGCTCGGGCTGCGTTTCCGGATCCTCGCCATGCGTTCGTGCAGGCGGACCTGAACGCGCTGCCCGCCGACCTGGGCCGCTTCGACGTGGTGGTGTCGGTGGGCACGTTGCAGAGCCCGGGCGTGGATGACCGGGCGCTCTTGCGCAAGCTGGTGCAGGAGCACCTGGAGCCCAAGGCCTCGCTGGTACTGGGCTTCCCCAACTCACGTTTCCGTGACGGAGAGGTTGTCTACGGCGCGCGCGTGCGCAACCTGCGCGAGCCGGACCTGTCGTTGCTGGTGAAGGACCTGTCCTTCTACCGCCGCTACCTGCACCAGCACGGCTTCCGCACGTTCCTGGGCGGCAAGTACGACCTGCTGCTCACGGCGGTGAGAGGTCAGGCTTTTGGTTCGGGTGACGAAGACGCCTGAGCCTCGGGCTGCGAGAGGTGATGGGCCGTGGCGGGGATCTGTACCGCACCGGATTGATGAGACACCAGGTTGGTCGTAATCAGGCCGCTTGCCGCTGCATCAGTTCCCGCCGAGCACGGCCGGGGCCTGTCTTCAAGCCCCCCGACACGTCATTGGCCGGACGGTTACGCACGAACTCCTCCCGCTCGTCGACTCCGTGCCCGCGGTGCGGATGCCCTCGGGCCGGCGGCGCCTGCGGCCTGGGAAGCTCCGCGGCGACAAGGCCTACGCCTCCAGGAAGAACCGACGTGGGCTCCGCCTACGTGGCATCGCCGCTCGCATTGCGCGCCCGGGCGTCGAGTCCAAGGAGCGGCTTGGACGTTATCGCTGGGTCGTGGAGCGCACGCTGGCTTGGAAGAACCAGCTCCGCAGGCTTCGAGTCCGCGATGAACGCAGGGACGACGTCCACTTCGGATTCCTCGTCCTTGGCTGCTGCGTCATGCTCCTGCGGCGCCTCTGTCCTGACATTTGTTAGAGGCTGTTAATGCTAGATTTGAGGGAAAATACGCCCCGCGCCTGCTGAATCATTGAGCGAATTTGTTCCTTGGTTATTTGATTGGATCTGAACTCAGTCAGAAGCTGATAGATGTCAGCCGTCGAAATAACGACACCGTCATCTTCTGCAAAGGCCTTGATCTCCTCGGCATTATTGCTGAGTGGGGCGCCCCGAGTGGATGGAGGATCTTGGAGGTAGTGATTAACTATGTACAGCGATTGATTCGGCGGAGCGCCTGTCTCCATGATGAATCGCTTTTGAAATCTACTTATTTTGAGGAGGTCGCTTATTTTGGCGCCCTTGAAGTAGCCCTTGACTTCGCAAATCGCGATCCATTTGGGAGTGCCGGGAAGGGAGATTCTCAGGTCTTCGCGCCGATCGTTCGAAGGGAAGACTTCATCCATGTTTTGGGTGTCGAACCCAAACTCGGCGAAGGCGTCTTTCACTGCAGCTACAAGCTCTTCGTCCTGAGCGGTAAGTAGACGACGCTCGCCAGCATCGGCTTTTTGTCGCTCCTCGTTGAGTTGTGTGCGCAGGATTTGTTCTTCAGTAGCGAAATTTCTCAAGGCAACTTCCCTCTCCCTTGAGATTGTTTCGATTTGTTCATGTAGCAGTTTTTCCTGGGAATTCATCCACTGTTCGTCATGCTCCCAGCCTGGAGTTGTTGGAAATCTTCGCGGGTTTGATTTGTGCCATTCCTTCAGGGCAACCGAGATCCATGCACTCAGATCGAGCTTGGTAGGCGGTAGACACCAGACTTCGGCTTCGACGCCTTGTCTGGTGAACTTTCCGGCCAGCGCCTCATTCTTAGTTGAGGAAATGAACGGAGTGAACAACAGTTCGTCAAGGGGGACGCCCTTGAGAGGACGTCCATTGAATGAAAGTCTGGTTCCAATCACTTTGTGTTGAGTTTCGCTCTGAAGCCCAGGCAGGAGATTGCGTTGAATCAGGAGCGAAAGCTCTCTGGGTAGATGGTCAGGTATGATGAACTCTGTCGATCTTGAGTGGGTGGTAACGCCGAATGTTCCAGTGTGAATCGCTGCCGTTTCGTTGATTGGATGCTGGACGTAACCGAGGTCGGTGCATCCAATTGAGATAATGAATAGATGGCTTTTGGCGAAGAATTCGTGTCGTGTAATCAGGAGATCCCACTCGTGTTGCTCAACCTCTTCGAGTGCGTTGATTGTGCGACAAGTAGGAAGAAGCTTGGCTGCAGTTTGGTTTTCCTCGTTAGTTAATCCAAGAAGTAGGGCTCTTGGACGAGGCTTTTCGCCGAATGTTGGCATGGTTCTCTCGTGGGGCCGTTTGGTTTTTTATGACTACTAGTCTGACACAGCCTTGGCGCGCAGTTTCTCCAGCGTCTGGGCCAAGCGACGCGCTCGGGTCTCCTCCTTCTTCGCTTCGGTGAGCGCCTTCACGAACTCCTTGCGGTGCGTGAACGCCAGGTTCGTGAACACGTCCCGCAGCGCGGGCTCCGCGTCCAGCGCGCGCTGGAGGTCCTCCGGCACCTCGATCTCCCGAGGTGCCGTGTCCCGCTCCAGCGTGATGCTCAGCATCGCGCCGTCCTCGATGCCCGCGGCCTCGCGCACCTCCTTGGTGAAGCCCAGGTAGGTGATGCCTCCGTACACCATCAACCGGCTCCGGAAGGGCTGCCCGTTCACGGTGCCCACCACCGGGGGCCGTGCCTCGCCGTAGGCCTCCTTGCTGTCGAACGGACAGCGCACGAAGCGGCCCCCCACGTCGTTGGCCACTTCGAGCTTCGCCTTGAACTTTCGCACGGCCATGAGCGTGTCCCCGTCCTAAGGCTTGACGAACTTCAGCGCGAACCGGTCGCTCGTGCCCCGGCGCTCACCCGCGGCTCCCGGGCTGGAGTTCCAGTCGCGCGTGTCCTCCGGGTTGCGCCAGGTGTTGCGCTCCTCCTGGAACTGGAAGCCCGCGGCCTGCACCTCGTCGCGTACCAGCTGCTCGTCGATGCGGTGCAGCGTCTGGCCTTCCGTGATGCCCGTGCCCGGCTTCGCGCTGGAGTCGAGGATGACGTACACGCCGCCCGGCTTGAGCGCCTGGAACACCGCCGCGTTCATCTTCGCCCGGTCCACGCCCAGCCATCCCGCGTCGTGGTAGATGATGTGGCTCACCACCGCGTCAAGCGTGCCGTTCATCTCGGGCGGGAAGGGCGCGTCCAGCTCGCGGTCCAGGCGCACCACGTTCTGGTTCACCGGCCGCGCCAGCCGCTCCTGCCACGGCTTCGCCGCGAACTTCTCCAGCACGACCTGGGGGTTCTCGCCGTACACCTTGCCCTCGGGCCCCACCGCGCGCGCCAGCAGCTCCGTGGTGTAGCCGCCACCCGTCATCAGCTCCGCCACGTGCATGCCGGGCTTCACGCCCACGAACTCCAGCAGGGCGGCCGGGTGCCGGCCCGCGTCCAGCTTGCGATCCGCCTCCGTGCGGTCCGGCGCGTCCACCAGCGCCTGCGCGGACACGGCCGCCGCCTGCGCCTGGGTGGAGGCCGCCGGAGCCGTGGGCGTCGAGTGGGAACAGCCCGCGAGGGCCAGGAACGATGCCGCCATCAGTGCATTTCGCATGGGCAATCCATATCGCCCGTGCCCGCGCCTGCCTTCCGAAAAGAAGGTCGCTGTCCGCTTGCGGGACGCCACGTGCCATGAGCGGACACCGCGCGTCCGTCCCCTGGGGCCTCGGCGCCGCTGCGCTGCCGTGGCGCTAGAGTTGCAGCCCGCCCCGGACCGACACCATGTCCCAGCTCCTCCAAGACGTCCGCCTGTCGCTGCGCCGGATGCGCCGCGAGCCCGTGTTCACCTCCGTCGTGGTGGCCACGCTCGCGCTCGCCATCGGGGCCACCACCGCGGTCTTCAGCCTCGTGTACCAGGTGCTGCTCAAGCCCCTGCCGTACCCCGAACCCCAGGAGCTGCTGCGCCTCTACCAATCCACGCCGCAGCGTGAGCGGGGCGGTGTGGCGCACTCGTACCTCCAGGCGTGGCGCGAGCGCCCGGGCGCGTTCCAGGCCATCGAGGGCGTCACCTCCATGGACCAGACGCTGACCGGCCCGGGCGCGGCGCGGCGGGTGCGCGCGGGGCTCGCGACCCCGGGCCTGCTGGCACTGCTGGGCGTGCGGCCCGAGCGTGGGCAGGACTTCGGACCGGAGTCCCAGGGGCCCGGGCGCGACCAGGCCGTGCTCGTGTCCCACGCCTTCTGGCGGAACCACTTCGGTGGACGCGCGGACGTGGTGGGCCAGACGCTCACGCTGGATGGCGCACCCCACGTCGTCCAGGGCGTGCTGCCCGCGTCGTTCCGCTTCTGGCCGGGCGTGGACCTGTGGAAGCCCCTGCCTCCCGCGCGCTCGAATCAGGCCTCGGAAGAACTCTACCTGCGTGGCGTGGGCCGGTTGCGGCCGGGTGTCCCGCTGGAGCGCGCCCGCGCGGAGCTGGAGGAGCACTCGCGCGTCTGGGCCGCGACGCTGGGCGGAAATGAAGCGGTGCCCGGGGTGCGGCTGGTGCCGCTGCATGAGCAGGTGGTGGAGACCTCGCGCGAACAGCTGTGGCTGCTGGCCGGAGTGATGGCGCTGGTGCTGTGCGTGGCGTGCGCCAACGTGGCGAACCTGCTGCTCGCGCGCGCCAGTGCCCGCGAGCGCGAGGTGGCGGTGCGCGCGGCGCTGGGCGCGGACCGGGGACGGCTGGTGCGGCAGTTCCTGGTGGAGAGTGCGGTGCTGGCCCTGATGGGCGGCGCGGTGGGCCTGCTGCTGGCGATGTGGGGGATGGACCTCCTGCGCGTGTTCGTCCCCGCGGAGGTCGTGTCTCCGGAGGAGCTCCGGCTGGAGCCGCACGTGCTCGCCATCGCGGCGGGCCTGTCCCTGACGACCAGCGTCCTCTTCGGCCTGGTGCCCGCGCTGCGCGCCTCCCGCGCGGAGGCGAAGGGGGCGCTCGGGGGGCTGCGCGGAGGGAAGGGCGCGACCGGGCCCATGCGGGCGCGGGCCGTGCTGGTGGTGGCGCAGGTCGCGCTGGCGCTCGTGCCGCTGGTGGGCGCGGGGCTGATGCTGCGCACGCTCCATGCGCTGCACACCGTGGCGCCGGGCTTCGACCCGCGCGGCGTCAGCGCGATGGACCTGTCCTTTCCCCGCGAGGCCTACGGGCGGGATGACATCCGCAGGCGGCAGGTGAGCGCGGAGCTGCTGGCGCGGGTGCGGGCGTTGCCGTCGGTGCAGGCGGCGGGACTGGCCAGCACGCTGCCGCTGTGGAACCGCAACGGCTTCAGCGGGGTGGTGCTGCCCGGTGAGTCGGAGCACGAGGCCCAGGCGCGCGAGCCCGTGAACTTCCGCGCGGTGAGCGACGGCTACTTCGCCACGCTGCGCATTCCGCTGAAGGAGGGCCGCGACGTGAGCGCCGCGGACGGCGCGGGCGCGGCGCCGGTGATGGTGGTCAACGAGACCTTCGCGCGGCGCTTCCTGTCGAAGGGCTCCGCGCTGGGGCAGCGCGCGCGGCTGACGCTCGACGGCGAGCCGTTCCGGGAGGTGGTGGGCGTGGTGGGCGACGTGCACCACGCGAGCCTCGCGGAGGAGCCTCGCGCGGAGGTGTACCTGCCCATGGGGCAATTCGAGGGCCTGTTCATGGTCATCGCCGTGCGCGCCACCCGGGACGCGCAGGCGCTGCTGCCCGCGCTGCGCGAACAGCTCCGCGCGGTGGATCCAGACCTGCCGCTCGTCCAGGTGCGCGACCTGGAGGCCGTGGTGGAGGAGAGCCTGGGCCGCACGCGGGTGATGGGCGGCCTGCTCACGGCCATGGCGGTGCTCGCGCTGACGCTGGCGGGCGTGGGGCTGTACGGCGTGCTGGCGTACA
Source organism: Corallococcus sp. CA054B (assembly GCF_003611625.1). Lineage (NCBI taxonomy): Bacteria > Pseudomonadati > Myxococcota > Myxococcia > Myxococcales > Myxococcaceae > Corallococcus > Corallococcus sp. CA054B. The sequence goes on along the minus strand of NZ_RAVY01000045.1, from coordinate 117 downwards.
CGGTGAGCCAGCGCACGCGCGAGCTGGGCATCCGCATGGCGCTGGGCGCGACGGACCGGCAGGTGCTGTGGCTGGTGGTGGGGCAGGGGCTGTGGCTGGCGGCGATCGGCGTGGGGG
>NZ_RAVY01000451.1:0-386 GCF_003611625.1 Corallococcus sp. CA054B | reverse complement strand
GCCGGAGGGAGGACACCATCATGACGGTATGGAGCAAGCTGCTGAGCGCCCTGCGCGGCGGAGCCAACGAGGTTGGCGAGGCGATCGTCGACAGCCAGGCGCTGCGCATCCTCGACCAGGAGATCCGCGACGCCGACGTCGAACTACGCAAGTCGCGGGAAGCGCTGGCCTCGATCATGGCCCGCCCCCGCCTGGCCCAGGAGCGCGTCGAGAAGGGCGCGGCCCAGGTCGCCGAGTACGAGCAATACGCGATCAAGGCACTGGAGGCCGGCAACGAGGAGCTGGCCCGGGAAGTCGCGGAGAAGATCGCGACCCTGGAGAACCAGCTTGAGGGCGAGCGTGCCCAGGTCGCGGAATTCGCCGCCAGCGTAGCCCAGTTGCGCAAG
>NZ_RAVY01000450.1:0-386 GCF_003611625.1 Corallococcus sp. CA054B | reverse complement strand
ACATAAATTAAACAATTAAGAATACGGAAAGCCATAAAACACGAAACGGAAACAATAAAAGGTGAAATGACGCAGGTTATTTACTGCAAAGAACGAATAAAAAAACCGCGTCAGTGACGCGGTTCAAATAAACTGGTTTGACCTTAACGCAAAATAATTTTGCAAATCGCGTCGGCAACCTGTGGCGTGGTGGCATTGCCTTTCATATCAGGTGTTTTCGGCCCGTGAGCAATCACTTCTTCAATTGCTGCCAGAATACCGTTATGCGCTTGCTGGAAACGCTCATCGCCATTGCCGAGAAAATCGAGCATCATTGCCCCGGCCCAAATCGTGGCGATAGGGTTAGCAATATTTTTCCCGTAGATATCCGGCGCGGAACCGTGGAC
>NZ_RAVY01000449.1:0-389 GCF_003611625.1 Corallococcus sp. CA054B | reverse complement strand
GTCCTCACCGTAGACGGATTCAATAAGAAGCCGGGCTGCGTGTGGCATCTGAATAGCACCTTGCTCACGCAGCACACGCTGCGTCAGCCAGATTCGCCCATGATCGGGATAGACAAATGCACTGTTACGCATGGCACTGCAAAACCATTCGTCGCCAGGAGAGTCGTCCCAGACGGGAGCCAGAATCAGCAATTCAGGGGGGGAACGCTCGTCCTTTCCGTCACGCTTTAACTGACCATTAATATCGCGGATATGCCGCTGTAATCGTCCTGCTCGCTGAATCAGCAAATCAACAGGGGCCAGGTCGGAGATCATTTCGTCCAGGTCAATATCCACGCTTTGCTCAATTACTTGTGTACAAACAATGACTTGCGACGCTCTCTGTAAAC
>NZ_RAVY01000448.1:0-399 GCF_003611625.1 Corallococcus sp. CA054B | reverse complement strand
GCCGGAGGGTGAGTGCTTCCAGCGCCTGCTGGAGCAGGTGGGGCTGGAGTTCGCCTTCCAGAACGACAGCGGTGGGGATGTTGTAGGCGGCGCTGCCGGGCTCCAGCTGGTCGATGAACCAGAGGCGTTGCTGCGCGAAGGAGAGCGGCAGGTGGCCGTCGCGAGAGGCAGGCTGAAGCGGCGGCGCGGAAGCGACAGGCCGGGTGCCCGCGTCGATACGGGAGGCCAATGCGGCGAGCGTCGGCGCTTCGAAGAGGGCACGCAGGGGCAACTCGACGCCCAGCTCGCGGCGGAGCCGGGAGACGACCTGGGTGGCCAGCAGGGAGTGTCCACCCAGCGCGAAGAAGTCGTCCGCCCTGCCCACCTTGTCGACGCGAAGGAGCTGCGCCCAGAGTGAGG
>NZ_RAVY01000447.1:0-399 GCF_003611625.1 Corallococcus sp. CA054B | reverse complement strand
GTGGTGCTGACGCCCGCTTGCGGGCTGGCGATGCGCACGGTCATCGACGCGGAGCGAATCCTGGAGGAGCTCAAGGCGGCGCAGCGGCGGCTCCGGGGCGCGCTCCTGGCCGAGCGTCCCTCCGTTGACACCGTGAACCCCCACTGAGCGGCCGCCGTAAGGCCGGGGCCCCCGCGGTGTTTATCTTGTCGCGGGGGTTCAGGCGCCCATGTTGGAACAGCGTATCGGGACATGGTTGGAGCTGCAGGACGCGCTCTTCGCCGGGTCGTGGAGCGAGGTGCTGGGGCGTCACCGCTCCACCTTCGTCTTCCGTGGCATGCCCCAGGTGGCCAATGACTTGTCCACGGCGCTCAACCGCAAGGGGCTGTTCGTGCGCAAGGAGAAGGACCTGCTGAGGGC
>NZ_RAVY01000446.1:0-402 GCF_003611625.1 Corallococcus sp. CA054B | reverse complement strand
GCATCCAGGTGCAGCAAACTTTTGAGCCGCTTAAAAGCCAGTTCAATTTGCCATCGCAGACGGTAACAATCAGCCACTTGCTCTGCTGAATATTCATCTTCCGGTAATGATGTTAGCAATAGCACATGGCCCGCTGCTTCCAGCGTTTCCGCCTGAACTACTCGTCCTTTTCGACGATTCTCGCTGAGCAGTCGGGTTTTACTGATTAATGCTTTTTCGGGAGGAAGTGATACGGCAATGAGACGTGCCGGAAAGGGAGCTCCGGCTTTTTTATTACCTGAATTGCCTATCATTACAGTGGTTTCACCGTTCTTACCGCAATCCAGCCCGCGCAGAAAACCCATCATGTCAAAGCGCATTCCTTCTGCAGTTAACCAGCGCAATCCTCGCCAGTGCACCCGG
>NZ_RAVY01000445.1:0-403 GCF_003611625.1 Corallococcus sp. CA054B | reverse complement strand
GACCACGTCCGGGGCGGCCTCCAGAAGGGTCACGAACTTGCCCGCCCGCTCGATCCATGCGAAGCGCTTCAGGCCCTCGGCCGCCTGCTTGGCCTCGCCGTTCACCGCCGCGGCCGCCTCACGGAGCCCCTTCGCGGCGTCCTGGCGGGCCTGGTCGGCTTGCCCGAGCGCGCCGAGCATCTCCTTCCGGGCCGCCTCCCAGCCGGCGGTGAGGCGGCTGAACTCGGACTTGGCGTTGCCCCAGTCCGCGAGCGCGGCCTTCAACCGCGGGCCTTCGGTGCGGAGGACGCGGGCGTAGAGCTGGCTGACTCGGTCCTTCTGAGCGTACACCCGGCCGGCGGCCTCGTCCAAGGCGGGCCGGAGTGCCGCGGCTTTGGCCTCGAGGGCCAGCGCCTGGCGCTCC
>NZ_RAVY01000444.1:0-410 GCF_003611625.1 Corallococcus sp. CA054B | reverse complement strand
AACCCCTCACGGACCACCACACGCAGCACCACGACGTCTTCGGCGCCCTCGGGCATGGTGTACGCGGGCACCTGCCAGCCGTGCGCCCGCAGTGCCTGCGAGATGTCGAACTCGGTGTATCCGGGATCGCCCTTGAGACGGAACGCCACGACCGGGATGGCCGAACCGTCGGAGATCAGCTCGAAGTGCTCGCTGTCGCGCAGCTCGTCGCCCAGCCACCGGGCGGTCTGCGACAGGCACTGCATCACCTGGGTGTACCCGGCGCGCCCCAGCCGCAGGAAGTTGTAGTACTGCCCCACCACCTGGTTGCCGGGCCGCGAGAAGTTCAGCGTGAACGTCGGCATGTCGCCGCCGAGGTAGTTGACCCGGAACACCAGCTCCTCGGGCAGGTGCTCTTTGTTGCGCCACAC
>NZ_RAVY01000044.1:0-51028 GCF_003611625.1 Corallococcus sp. CA054B | reverse complement strand
CCCCAGGAGGCCCGCCCGGAGCGTCCGCCGCGGCCTCCCCGCGAGCCCCGCGCCGAGCGTCCGCCGCGTGAGGACCGGGGTCCCCGCGAGGAGCGCCCCGCCCGTCCGCCGCGCGAGGACCGTCCGCCGCGCGACCCCAAGAGCCTGCCCGGCGAGCTGACCTTCAAGCCGTTCAGCGCGCTGGCGCCGGCCCCGAAGTCCGGTGGTGAGGGTGGTGGCTCCTCGGAGGGCTGAAGTCCATGGCGAAGCGGCTGGGAGAGCGGTTGATTGAGGCCGGCCTCGTGGCTCCGGGGGCCGTGGAGCAGGGTCTGGAGCACCAGAAGATCACCGGCCACAAGCTGGGGGACTGTCTGGTGGAGCTGGGCCTGCTCCAGGAAGCCGCGCTGCTGCGGCTCCTGGCCAACGAGTTCCAGACGCGCTTCGTCACCGCGGACAAGCTGGCCAAGGTCCGCATCGACACGAAGGTGTTGGACAAGCTGCCGGTGCGGCTGGCGGAAGCGCAGAACGTGCTCCCGCTGGCCGTGGATCCGGAGCGCAAGCTGCTCTCGGTGGTGGCCGCCGAGCCGCAGAACAAGTCGCTGCTCGACGAGATCGCCCTCGTCACCGGCATGTCGGAGGTCTACGCGTACATCGGCCTGCGCAGCGCCATCTCCGCGGCCATCCGCAAGCACTACTACGGCGACCCCACGGCGTTCACCACGCTGCTGGAGGGCCCCTCCGCGAACAATGGCCCCCGCCGTCCGGACACCCCGTCGAACACGCACGTGGGCGCGGAGCCCGGGCGCGGCGGGAGCTCCGCCGGACGCAGCAGCGCCACCAGCCTGAGCATGCGGCTGGAGACGGACGCGCGCATGCGGCTGCAGCGCGGCGGCAGCGGCACCAACGTGGCGCGCGTCTCCACGCAGCGGCGCGAGCCGGGCGGCCCGCGCGGGCTCATCAGCGACACGGACTACGTGGAGACGCTGAGCCTGATGGTGGGGCTGCTGGAGCAGGACCGGCCCCGGCACCGGGGACACTCCGCGCAGCTGGCGCGGCAGGCGGGCATCGTCGGCCAGCGCATGGGCATGCCCCACAAGGAGCTGGCGGCGCTGTCCATCGCGGCGTACCTGCACGACCTGGGCAAGCCCCCGGAGCGGCACTACTCGCTGGCGAGCAACGCGGCCAATCCGGAGTGGAAGGCGCAGGCGAAGGCGTGCTGCCGCGCTCCCACGAAGCTCTTCGAGACGGTGCATCTGCCCGCGCAGGTGAACACCATCCTGGCGCAGCTGTACGAGGCCTGGGACGGCTCCGGCACGCCCCAGGGCGCCAAGGGCGAGGACATCACCCTGGGCGCGCGCATCCTGGCGGCGGTGGACAGCTTCCTGGAGCTGACCAAGAACCCGGGCAATGCGTTCGGCCGCGTCTTCACCAAGCAGCAGGCGCTGGAGCACCTGAAGAAGAACGCGGGCGTGCTCTACGACCCGGTGGTGGCGGACATCGTCGGGCAGCTGCAGAGCGGCGCGCTGCTCGTGCACCGGCTGGCCAGCGAGGGCCGCCAGGTGCTCATCGCGGAGCCCGACGAGGCCACGCGCGGCGAGCTGCTGGAGGCGGTGCTCAAGCAGGAGCTGGTGGCGCACGCGCTGTCCACGCTGGACGGCGCGCTGGACGGCCTGGCTCGGCAGGACTGCGACGTGCTGGTGGTGAGCCTGCGGCTGGGCCAGCAGGAGGTGATGGACCTGCTGGAGGCCGTGCGCTCCATGCCGGAGAGCGCGGGCCTGCCCATCGCCGTGGTGGGTGAACCGGATGCCCAGGCGCGCGAGCGGCTGCTCATGGCGGGCGCGACGGCGGTGCTCTCCCCCAGCGACAAGGCGGAGGTCGCCCGCACGGTGCTGTCCCTCTTCCAGGACCGCGTGCAGCACAACGGCCCGGGCCGGGTGGTGCGCGGCAGCTTCGACGAGCTGCCCCCGAAGGAGCTGTTGCGCACGCTGGGCGGCGGCAAGAAGAGCGGGAAGCTCCAGCTGCGGAGCCACACGCTGGAGGGCTCGCTGCACCTGGAGCGCGGCCGCGTGGTGCACGCGGCGTTCGGCGGCCACGCGGGCGAACCCGCGCTGCAGGCCCTGCTGAAGCTGAAGCAGGCGGACTTCGTCTACGACCCGGACGCGCTGCTCCTGGACATGCCGCAGCTGGACCAGGACCTGGAGGCCCTGGCCAACGCGCTCACCCCAGCGTGAGGTTGAAGAGGCGGGCCGCGTTCGCCGTGGTGACGCGGGCCACCTCTTCCAGCGTGACGCCCTTCAGCTCCGCCACCTTCTTCGCCGTCTCCAGCACGTGCGCGGGCTCGTTCTTGCGGCCGCGGTGGGGCACCGGCGCGAGGTAGGGGCTGTCCGTCTCCACCATCAGGCGCTCCAGCGGCGCGAAGCGCACCGCGTCCTGAAGGGCCTCCGTCTTCTTGTAGGTGACGACGCCGGACAGCGACAGGAAGAAGCCCCGGTCCAGGTACTTGCGGGCCGCGGCCGTGTCGCCGGTGAAGCAGTGGATGACACCGCTGGTGACGTCCTCGGCCGCCAGGGCCACTTCGCAGTCGTCATGCGCGTCGCGCACGTGCACCACCAGCGGCTTGGACAGGCGCTTCGCGAGCGCGCACTGCCGCCGGAAGACGGTGGCCTGAATCTCGCGCGGCGAATGGTCGTAGTAGTAGTCCAGCCCGGCCTCGCCCACGGCGCGCAGCTCCGGACGGGCGCAGGTGCGCTCCAGCATCTCGAAGTCCGCTTCGGTGGCGCGGGCGGCCTCGTGCGGGTGGATGCCCAGCGTGGGCGACAGGAAGTCCGGGTGCCGGGCGGCGACCTCCAGCGCGTGGCCCCAGTCACCGGGGCCGTGGAACTGCCCCACCAGCACCGCGTGCACCAGCCCCGCGGCGCGAGCGCGCTCCAGCACCGGCGCCACGTCCGCGTAGTCCTTCGGCTCCAGGTGGCAGTGCGCATCAACCAGTTTCATGGCTTCTCCTGAAACAGCTCTTCCAGCTCCGTCCGCGCCTCTTCCGAGGCGAAGGTGGGCACGGCGGCGCGCAGGCGCTCCACGCCCTCCGCCACGCCCAGGCGCCACACTCCGTCCGCCGCGTCCAGCCGGTCGTCCTCCGGCGCGCTCCGGTCCTCCAAAACAGCGAGCAGCCAGGGCAGCGCCTGCGCATCCCCCAGCCGGCCCAACCCGCGCGCGGCGGCGCCACGGCACGGGTCCTTCGCGTCCGCGAGGATGTCCTTCAGCCGCTCCAGCGCGCCCGGGACCTTCAATTCACCGCACAGCTCCACCGCGAGCGCCCGGTCCGCGCTCCACTTCTTGCGCGTGCGCTGCATCAGCCAGTCCGCGCCCTCCGGGTCGCCCAGCTTCAGCAGCACGCCCGCGGCCTGCGTCTTGTCGAACGCGGGCAGCAGCCACTTGCCGAAGAGGCGCTTCACCGCCGGCAATGCGCGCGTGTCCTCCAGCTCCGCCAGCGCGCCCAGCGCCCGGAAGCGCAGCGTGTCCACGTCCAGCGCGGCCACGAGCACGTCCAGGCCCGCGGGGTGCTTGAGGGCGGCGATGCCTCGCGCGGCCTCGAAGCGGACCTCCGGCGTGGGGTCCTCCAGCATTCCGGCCAGGGCGCCACGCGCGTGTGGCAGCGCGAGGTCCGCGAGCCGTCCGGTGGCCTCCAGCCGCACGCGGGTGTCCTCGTCGCGCAGCCTTGGCAGGAGCATGTCCGGGAGCTGCTCCGGCGGCAGGATGACGGACGCCAGGCTCACGCCCGAGCGGCGCACCTCCGGCTGCGCATCCGCGAGCAGGCGCACGAGCACGTCCGTGAACTCCGCCGCGTGCGCGGGCTCCTCGGACGCGAGTTGGAACAACAGGTCCGCCGCCTCGGCCCGGCTCGCTGGCCGCTTCTCCCGCTCCAGGGTCAACAGGGCGCGGTCCCGCTCGGCACGCCAGTCCGCCACGTCTCGTCACCTCTCTGGCGCCCGGGCCTTCCCATGCCTGGCGCGTCCTTGGAGTTCCTGTGGATTTCCGGCCACTGGCGAGGTGTCCCGCCCTACGTCCTGGCTCGCCCGCGTCCCGGTTCCCGGCGGATGCTCGGGCCTGCCGCACGACAGGCATCCCAGGGAGCGCAGCGGCCGCCCGGGATGCCATCGCCCGCGCTACTTCACTTCGGCGCCAGGCGGCACGTCGCCCGGATCCAGCAGGGACAGGTCCTTGCCGCCCGAGCCCGCCGTCAACAGCATGCCGCGCGACTCGATGCCCTTGAGCTTGCGCGGCTTCAGGTTCGCGACCACGACCACGCGCCGGCCCGCCACCGCCTCCGGCGCGTACGCCTCCGCGATGCCGGACACGATGGTGCGCGGCGTACCCTCGCCCAGGTCCACGTCCAGCTTGAGCAGCTTGTCCGCGCCCTTCACCTTCTCCGCGGCCACGATGCGCCCCGCCTTCAGCACCACCTTGGCGAAGTCCGCGTACTCGATGTCGGCCGCGGGCGCGCCTTCCGCCGCCCCCGCTCCGGGGGACGCCTGCGTGGTGGGCGCCGCTTCGGGAGTCTTCGCTTCCACGGGCTTCTTCTCCGTCTTCTTGTCCTTGCCGCCTGCCTTCGCGGGCTCGGCGGCCGGCGTCCCCGCGGGGACCTTGATGATGGCGTTGACGCGCTCCTCCTCCAGCCGGGGCAACAGCGGCTCCGGCGTGCCCAGCGGACGGGTGCGGTCCAACAGCGGGTACTTCGCGGTGGCGAGCGCCTGGAACGTCAGCGGCTCCGCCCCCAGCTGCCCGAACAGCTTCTCCGAAATGCGCGGCGTCACCGGCGCCAGCAGCGCGCCCAAGAGGTACGCCACGTCCGCCGCGTCCGACAGGTCCGCCCGCGCGGCCTCCGCGTCCTTCTTCACCAGCGCCCACGGCGCCGCCGTCTGCAGGAACGCGTTCGCCGTGGAGGCAATCTCCGTGATGACCCGGATGGCGTTGCGGTACTCCAGCTTCTCGAACGCCTCGCGCACCTCCGGCACGCGCGCCAGCGCGTCCTCCACCAGCTTGCGCCCTGCCCCTTCCGCGCGGCCCGGCGCGAGCTTCTTCTCCAGCGGCCCGGCCAGGAGCGACAGCGCGCGGTTGGCCAGGTTGCCCACGTTGTTGACGAGCTCGCCGTTCACCCGGAGGCGGAAGTCCTTCAGGTTGAGGTCCAGGTCCTCCACGCCCGCGCCCAGGTTGGCCGCGTAGAAGTAACGCAGGTAGCTGGGGTCCAGCAGGTCCAGGTAGTCACGCGCGGCCACCATGGTGCCGCGGCTCTTGCTCATCTTCTCCCCGTTCACGGTCAGGTGCCCGTGCACCTTGATCTCGTTGGGGATGTGGAACCCCGCGACGTTCAGCACCGCGGGCCAGAACAGCGCGTGGAAGTAGACGATGTCCTTGCCGATGAAGTGGACGATGCGCGTGGGCGCGTCCTTGCCCCAGTACGCGAGCGCGTCCGGGACGCGGCCCGACTCCTTCGCCCACTTCTCCGTCGTGGCGATGTACCCGATGGGCGCGTCCAGCCAGACGTAGAAGAACTTGTCCGTCTCACCCGGAATCGCGAAGCCGAAGTACGGCCCGTCACGGCTGATGTCCCAGTCCGCCAGGCCCTTCTCGAAGAAGCCCTGGAGCTGGGCGGCCAGGCCCGGGTGGATGAAGCCGGGGCGCTTGAGCACTTCCTGGAGGAAGTCCGCGTGCCGCGACAGCTTGAAGAACAGGTGCACGGAGTTGCGGCGCACCGGAGGCGTGCCGCACAGCGCGCACTTCGGGTCGATGAGGTCCGTGGGGTTGTACGTCTTGCCGCACTTCTCGCAGGCGTCGCCGTACTGATCCGTGGCCCGGCAGTTGGGACAGGTGCCCCGGATGAAGCGGTCCGGCAGGAAGCGCTTGTCCTTCTCGCAGTAGGTCTGCTCGATGTCGCGGCGGTCGATGTCGCCCGCGTCCTTCAAGCGCCCGTAGATGAGCTCCGCGTAGTGGCGGTTCTCCGGCGAGTTGGTGGAGTGGAAGTAGTCGAAGCGGATGTCGAAGTCGCGGAAGTCGCGCTGGTGCTCGTCGTGGAAGCGCGCGACGAACTGCTCCGGCGGGATGCCCTGCTTCGCGGCGTTGATTTCAATGGGCGTGCCGTGGGTGTCATCCGCGCAGAAGTAGACGACGTCCTGGCCGCACGAGCGCAGGAAGCGGACGTAGATGTCCGTCTGGATGTACTCGACAGCGTGGCCGAGGTGGACGGCGCCGTTCGCGTACGGAAGGGCGCTGGTGACGAGGATTCTCTCCGCCATGGACTCTCCTGAGGGCGGCGGACCATAGCCGCTCGGGGATACGAGGTCATCGCCAACATGCAGGCCCGGGGCTGCATGGCGCGAAGATGGATGTTATCGACCGGACGCCATGTGCACCGTCCTGATCCTCCGTAACGCCCACCCCGAGTGGCCGCTGGTCCTCGCCGCCAACCGGGATGAGTTCTACGCGCGCCCGGCCCACGGGCCGAAGGTCCTCTCCGAGTCCCCCCGCGTGGTGGGCGGCCAGGACGTGGAGCGGGGCGGCACGTGGATGGGGGTCACCCACGAGGGAGTCGTCGTCGCCCTGACGAACCAGCGCGGCGCCCGGACCCCGGGCCTGGCCCCCCGCTCCCGGGGCGAGGTGGTCCTGCGCGCCCTGCAGGCCGGGTCGGTGGAGGCCATCGAGCGCTACCTCGGCACCCTGCCCGCCCCGGAGTTCCTTCCCTTCAACCTGCTCTACGGGGACGCGCGCACCCTGCGGGTGGCCTACGCGCGGCCGGGCCATGAGCACCTGCTGCACGAGGACGTCCCGGACGGCGTGCACGTGCTCCCCAACGACAGCCTGGACAACCTGGCGCTGCCCAAGGTCCAGCGGGCGCATGCCCTGGCGGAAGGCGTGGCGAAGCGCCCGTGGCCGGAGCTGGTGACGGGGCTCCAGGCGGTCCTGGCCGACCATGCCCTGCCGCCCCGGGAGGCCGCGACGGGCCCGCTCGCGGAGAACGAGCTGCCCGCGGACTTCCTCCAGCAGCTCCAGTCGCTTTGCATCCACACTTCAGAAGGCTACGGGACGCGCTCGTCCGCCATCGTCGCGCTCGGGCCCGGCCACGTGGGGCACTACCTGGCCACGGACATCGCGCCCTGCCAGGGCGGCTGGCGGGACGTGACGGGCCTGCTCACGGCGCCCTGAACGGACTGCCCGTTCTCAGTCCAGCCGCGCCCGCATCACCGCGTCTCGGCCCGCGTCGTAGGTGGCCTCGAAGGCCGGGCCCCGGCCGGTGAAGGCCTCCACCGGGGGCATGGCCACGTCCACGCGGACCTCCCGCACGTCGCAGCCCAGGTCGGAGCGGTAGAAGGCCGGCTCGCCGGTGACGTTGATGGCGATGAGCCGCGCGCCCGGGAACAGCTGACACGCGTCATGGATGGGCGTCGCGGACACGCGATCCGCGCCCGGGTCGATTCGCTCCAGCGTGGCGTCCTTGAACAGGAGCGGGTTGGAGGCGCTCGCGGAGACGGCCTCCGCCAGCGAGCCGCGCGTGACGGTCACCAGCCGGATGCCGCCCGCGAAGGGCTCCTGGTGGAAGGTGGCGAAGGGCACGGGGAGCTCCTCCACGCGCGCGCCCGCGTAGAAGGAATCCAGCACCTGGGTGAAGCGCTCATGGCTCAAGGGGGGCACGGTCGCCGCGCCACCCGCCGCGCCCAGCGCGCCCGCCGCCACGGCCGGTCCCAGCGCGCCGCCCGACACCAGCACCGCGAGCAGGCCCACCGCCGCGCCCACCGCGCCGCGCGTCGCGGCGACCTTGCGCGTCTGTTCCTCGTAGGCGGTGAAGAAGGAGTGGTAGCGCTGGCGCAGGTTGGCGCCGGGCGCGGACGCGTAGAGGCCGCCCACCACCGCGCCCATGCTGTTGCCCACCACGCAGTCAATGGGCACGCCCCGGGCCACCAGCGCATCCAGCGCGCCCACGTGCGCGAGCCCCTTGGTGCCGCCCACCGACAGCACCACGCAGGTGCGCGAAGCGCGCGTGTCCCGGTGGCACGACAGGGCCCCGGAAGCCACCACCACCGTCAACACCATCAGGCCCAGCCGGCGCCGCATGCGTCCTCCCGCGCGAAGTCAGGTCACCCTACCCTGCTCCCAGCGCGAAGGCCCGGGCGGCCGTGCCTCCACCCCGAGGCGGCCGGACACCCGCGCCTGGCCGGCCTCACACGGGAGCTTCCCCGAGCGCCGGAGGCCGCAAACACGACCGCCCCCGGGACAGGAGCCCCGGAGGCGGAAGGTGACCTTCACGAGGCCCGGCGTGGACTCACGCCGGACCCGCGCGAGGACTCAGTACGTGGCCTTGAGGGACACGCCGCTGTACGCGGAGTAGCCGCGCACCATGATGTACATCTTGCCCGCCGCGGTCTTCGCCGCCGCGCTGCACGACTCGTTGTTGCCGGACAGGTACGGACGGCAGTCGTAGGACGTCGTCGTCGGGGCGGAGCCGAACTTGATGTACAGGTCCGCGTCACCCGTGCCGCCGCTCATGACGTACTGGGACGCCTTCGCGGCCGGCAGGTCGATGCAGTACATCGTGTTGGAGCTGGCCGCGCCGGACAGGCCCGTCTTCGCCACGCCGTTGGTCAGCGCGATGCACGTGGTCGGCTGGGTCGTGCCACCCACGCCCACCGCTTCCCAGGCGGCCGTCACGGCAGCCTGCTCGGCCGCGGTGTAGCCCAGCGCCGCGGCGGCCTGGACGGTCCACGTCTTGGCCTGCGCGAACGTGGTGCTCGCCGTGAAGAGGTTGGTGTTGGCGTAGTACCAGATGCGAGCGGCCTTCTCGACGCCGATGGCCGGCACGTTGATGGTGCTGCGGCCGCGCGGGTGCACGCCGCCCTTGGAGAGCAGCGCGAACGCCAGGTTCGGCACGCCGGAGCTGTAGTGCACGTCCGTGCTGGACGTCACGTTGGCCGCCCAGTCCTTGGACACGCCGTCCTTCGCCGGGTCGTCCATGTAGCGCAGGGCGTCGTTCGCCGTGCCCGGCGTCCACACGTCCTCGCCCACCATCCAGATGGCCGGAGCCGTGCTCCAGCCGTTCACGCGGCTCTCGCAGACGGCGCCGAACGTGTCGGACATCGCCTCGTTGAGGCCGCCGGACTGGCCGGAGTACGTGAGGTTGGACTCGTACTCCGTCACCGCGTGGGTCAGCTCGTGGACGGTGACGTCCGCGTCCTTGCCCAGCTCGATGGAGTTCACGCCGTCGCCGTCGCCGTACACCATCTGGGTGCCGTCCCAGTAGGCGTTCACGTAGTTGCGGCTGTAGTGCACCGTGCTGATGAGCGCCGTGCCCGCGTTGTTCAGCGAGTCGCGGTTGAAGAGCACCTTGTAGCAGTCGTAGGTGTAGCCCAGCATGTCGTAGTTGGTGTCGACGTGCGAGTCACCGATGGCCGCCTGGCCCTCGCTGCGCTTGAGCGTGCCCGGGGTGCTGGTGCCGTTGTTCGCGCTGTAGACCTTGCGGTTGAGCGCGGTGTGGATCTCCGGCACGCGCAGCAGCGTGGCGCCGTTGAGCGCGTCCACATAGACGCGGTCGCGCAGCGGCATCAGCTCGCTCTCGCCCGTGATCTTCACCTCGTACGCCAGGCGCAGGCGGCCGTCCTCGGCCTTCACGTAGACCAGGTGCGCACCCTCCGCGGCCAGGTCCGAGCCCTTCGTGTCGCGCAGCGCCGCCGTCTGGGCCGCCTCCGCGGCGACCAGCGGGCGCGCGGACACGGCGCCGCCGGAGCGAGCGGAGCCGTTCGCGCCGAAGATGGCGCCCGAGCTGTCCACGTGCACCACCAGCTCCTCGCCCACCACCGGCAGACCGTTCAGCGTCTGCGCGTAGCGGATGTGCGAAACGCCCTGCTCGTCCACGTTGATGCGGCGGACCTGCAGGTCGGACGCGTTCAGGCGGAACAGCGACGCGATGGAGGGCAGCGACCCGGCGATGGCCGAGTGCACTTCCGCGGACGCGAAGCCCGTCAGCGGGCGGTCCGCCTGGCCCAGGCGGCCCTGGATGGTGTGCGGCGTCCCATCCTCGTTGGTGCCGACAATCTGGGCGCCCGGAATCACGCTCAGGGCGTTCTGCACTTCGGCGACTTCATCCGGCTTCTGCTGATCCTTCTGGGTGTTGGTGTCCGTCTCACCGACGCCACAAGCGATGAGGGGGAAGGCCAGCAGGGCTGAAACGAAACGAGTGCGCACCAAGGTACTGCCTCCTGCCCGGCGCAAAGGGGGTGGTCGCCGGGACAGCGCTCCTTTCAGCATTCTTCAGGCCAACTCATTAAGTCCGCGAAATGCCTCGCAGTACGGGAAGGCCTCGAAAAACGGCTGGCACATCAGTGCCCAGTAAATCTTCTGTAATGTGGAAGTCCTCGTTACATCTCTGGCGCAAACGCCCGTTCTTGCTGGGCATTTCGCCGCTCGCGGGCCCCTGTCCTGAACCGTGACAGTGCACACGAGGTGCGTCCTCTATTCGGACAATCCCAGGCTAGCGGCTTTTTCTTGGTGTGCAAAGCATGGCCACGAATTCGCGCGGCGTGCGTCAGCGCCACACGCCGAGCAGCACCCGCGCGCGTCCGTCCATGGGGAGCGCGGCCTCTTCCACCGTGGTGAAGCCGGCATCGCGGGCCACGTCGGCCAGGTGCCGCATCCACGGTTTGTAGGGCATCCCATTGTCGGAGCAGCAAGGGACGACGGCGAAGCCCAGCCCGTGGCGCGCGGCGTACTCGATGATGATCCGCGTGGCGCCGTCCGGGTGCATGCCCACGACGAGCTCCGCCTCGCAAGGCTCTTCCAGGGTGAAGAGCCGCTGCGCGTACTTCACGGGCAGGTGCTTGTGGCGCAGGTCGAAGGTGGTGACGGTGCGCCCGCGCTGGGTGAGGGACTCGTTCAGCTTCCCCATGCCACCGGCGATGTCATAGACGCGCAGGGCCTGGGGAAAGCGCGTGACGAGCAGGTCCGCGAAGAGGTCGAAGCGTCGCTTGTCCGCCATGGCGGCTCCTTCAGCCCGGGCCCCTTCAGGCGCGGGTGCACACCGTCCACAACAGCCGCTCGATGACGAGCTTCCCGCTGGCGGAGGACTTCAGGGCCAGGTCCGCGTCCGCGCACGCCACCAGGGCGTTGAGCAGCTCGCGGCGCTCGTAGCGGGCGGCGGCCTGCATGCCGAACGCGAGCGCCCACGCGTTGGGCGTCTTGCGCTTGGTGGCCTTCAGCTCGGCCTCCAGCTTGGGGAGGATGCGCGCCTCCACGTCACGGCCGGTGCGCGGCGGCTGGCCGCCCGCGTACTTCTCCAGCCAGGCGTGGTTCTCCAGGAGTGAGCGGACGATGGACGCCACCGCGCCCAGCAACTGGAGCGCGTGCGTGCCCTGCCCCATCGCGTCCTCGGCGTAGGAGAGCGCGTCGCGCAGCTCGCGCTTCTGGAGCGCCTCCGTCAGCTCGAAGAACTCCTCCTCGCGCGCGTGGTGCACCAGCAGCGCCACGTGCTGCGCTTCGATGGTGGGCCCCTCCGCATAGACGGCCAGCTTCTCCAGCTCCGACTGGAGCAGCCGGATGTTGCCGCCGATGCGCTCCTTCAAGCCCTCCAGCGCGCCCGGCCCCAGCTTCTTCTTGAAGGGGGCGAGGAACTCCTTCGAGATCTCGCTGAGGTCCAGGTCCTTGTGGCGCGCGGCCACCTTGCGCTCGAAGAGGCGGCCCTTGTCCTGCGCGAACTTGAGCAGCGGGCTGCGCGAGTCCACGTCCGTGGCCGCGAGCACCAGCGCGTGCCCCGGCGGCACGCCCTTCTGGAGCAGCTCCAGGAGCGCGGACGCGTCCCCTTCCGGAGCGCTGATGCGCTCGTCACGGCAGAAGGCCGCCGCCTCCTGGAGGAAGGCCAGGTCGGCTTCCGCCAGGTCCACGTTGAGCTCTTCCTTCCACTGCTCCACCGAGGGCGCGCCGGGCACGCGGGGGTCCAGCTGCTCCACGCCCCAGCCCGCGCGGCCCGCGAGCGCCAAGAGCCGCCGCGCGCCCTCCTTGCGCTTGCCCGCCTTCCACGCGTCGCGCGCCTTGGCCAGCGCGTCGCCCTTGCCCTTCTTGGGCGCGAGGAACTCCGGGTCGCGCACCAGCACCACCTTGCGCCCGGGGAACAGCGGCAGCGTGGCCAGCTCCTGCGCCACCTCGCGCGGGGAGGCCGCGTCCAGCACCGCGAGGTTCAGCCCCATGGCGGCGTCCGGCACCAGCGTCTTCACCAGCTCGTCGGCGCCCTTCCTGACCAGGAACTCCTCGCCCCACAGGAGGTACAGCGGCCACACCTTGCCGCCCTTCACCTCCGCCAGCACCTCGTCCATGTCCGCGCTCACCGGCCCTCCACGCACAGTTCGATGAGCAGCCGCTCCAGCTGCAACCGGGGCGCGCCGTTGCGCGAACCGATGGCCGTGCGCGCTGACTCCAGCAGCGAATGCCGCCGGTGCAGCGCGGCCTCCGACGTGCGCTTCGCCGCGTCCTCCGCCAGCGCCTTCAGGTCGCGGTTCGCCAGCGCCTCCAGCGCCCCGGCCTTCGCGAGCGACACGTCCCGCGTCCACAGGATGAGCAGCTCCAGCGCCGTGTCCGCGTCCTCGCGCGAGCCGCCGTGCGCCTCCGCGAAGCGCAAGAGCGCCGGGATGTCGTTGCCGCTCAGGCCTTCGAAGGCGGTGAGGACGTCCTTGCGCTCCTTCAGCGCGTCCACGTCCAGCGCGAGCGCGCGGCCCAGGCTGCCTCCGGACATCACCGCGGCCAGGGCGGCGGTGTCCGCGTCCAGCTTGCGCTCCTGCTGCACGTGCCGTGCGACCAGGTCCACGGGCAGCGGACCGAAGTACACCTTGCTGCACCGGCTGCGGATGGTGGGCAGCAGCCGGTCCATGGCGCTCGCCACCAGGATGAGGGTGGTCTCCGCGGGCGGCTCCTCCAGCGTCTTGAGGAACGCGTTCTGAGCCTGGACGTTCATCTGCTCCGCGCTGACCAGGATGGCCACCTTGCGCTTGGACTCCAGGCCGCGCAGCGCCAGGCGCTCCTGGAGCTGCCTTATCTGCTCCACGCGCAGCTCGCGGCTGGGCGTGCCGGTGAAGTCGGAGCGGCCCGCGAGCCCTCGCGACACGCGCTCGTCATCCGGCATCACCCAGGTGACGTCCGGGTGCAGCCCCTTGGAGATGCGCACGCAACTGGCGCACTTTCCGCAGCCCACCTCCGGGGCCTCCGGACACGTGAGGGCCTGCGCCAACCCCACCGCGGCCAGCTCCTTGCCCACGCCTTCGGGCCCGGCGAACAGGTAGGCGTGATGCACCGAGCCGGACCGCAGGGCGGATTGGAGCGCATCCATCGCGCGGGGCTGTCCCTGCACCGAGGCAAGCGTCATGGGGGGCGTGTATCCCCGCTCGGCGACCACCCGTCAACCGCCACCTTGACCCGTGCGCGCGCCACCGGTCTGATTCGCCGGGCGTGTTGAACTTCCTCGAAGGCTACCTTCCCCTGCTGGCGGGCTCCATCCTGACGGTGCTCCTGCTGGGCATCCAGCGGACCACCCGCGACCCGGACCTGCGCGACGACCTGCGGGGCGCGGTGCGGATGCTGCTCGCCTTCCTGGTGCTGCGGCTGGCGGCGCGCTTCCTGCCGGAGGGCTCCACGCCAGAGGGCCTGCGCAAGTTCGCGAACGTGGGCTGGATGCTCACGTTCGCCTACGGCGTCATCCGGGCCGCGGTGGCGTTCGCGCTGAAGCTGGTGCGGATGCGCTCGCCGGTGACGACGCCCAAGATTCTGCGCGACGTCATCGACTTCACGCTCTACGCGCTCGCCACCGTCCCCATCCTCCAGAGCCAGCTCAACCTGGACCTGGCGGGCCTGGTCGCGTCCACCGCGGTGCTGACGGTGGTCATCGGTCTGGCGCTCCAGGAGACGCTGGGCAACCTCTTCGCGGGCCTGTCATTGCAGCTGGACCGGCCGTTCGAGGTGGGCGACTTCATCCGCATTGGCGAGCACACCGGGCGGGTGGTGCACATCGGGTGGCGCTCCATCCGCATCGCCAACTTCCGGCGCGAGGTCATCACCCTGCCCAACAGCATGGTGGGCAAGGAGCACGTGAAGAACTTCACCCAGCACCGCGAGCCCGTGGGCATCGAGGTGCAGGTGGGCGTGTCCCTGGACGCGCCGCCCAACCAGGTGAAGCAGGCGCTCTTGGAAGTGGCCCGGGAGATTCCCCAGGTGCTGGTGCAGCCGCCGCCCATCGCGCGCACGGTCACCTTCACGGAGTCCAACGCGCAGTACATGGTGCGCGTGTTCCTCAATGACTTCGCGCTGTCGGACAGCGTGAAGGAGGAGCTGCACACGCGGCTGTGGTACCGGCTGCGCCGCGAGGGCATGGAGCTGCCCCACGCCCAGCGCACGGTGACCCTGCGCCGCGAGACGAAGCACCGCCGCCGCGAGCTGGCGGACGAGACCGTGCGCGACCTCTTGCGGCAGGTGGACCTCTTCGCGCCGCTGGGCCCGGAGGAGCTGGAGCGCCTGCGGTGCGAGGTGGTGGTGCGCCGCTTCGGTCGCAACGAGCGCGTCATCCAGGAGGGCGAGGAGGGCGGGACCTTCTACGTCGTGGCCTCCGGCGAGGTCAGCGTGCGCGCCGGCACGCTCCAGTCCGAGATCACGCGGCTGGGGCCGGGCCAGTACATCGGGGAGATGTCCCTGCTCACCGGCGAGCCCCGCGCCGCCACGGTGGTGGCGCTCCAGGACTCCGTGCTGCTGGAGCTGGACCGGCCCACCTTCGCGCGCCTGTTCTCCGACTACCCGGGCCTCGCCCGGCAGCTCTCCGCGCTCCTCGCCCAGCGCCGCACCCAGCTGCGCGCCGTGGCCCAGGCCGCGGGTGGCGGGCCGGACCACTCGCCCGAGGCGGGCCGCATCCTCGGAAGGCTGCGCTCGCTCTTCGGCCTGAAGCACGAATAGCGGATTTTCCCCGCACAACTCCGGGGCAATCACGACCCTCTGTTACGCGCTGCGTGGCGGCCTGGAAGGCATGCATCCAGCCGCGACGCCGGGGCCTTTGACGCTTGGAGCCTGAAAGGTCTAAAGGTTCACACATGCAAGACATTCGTGGCTTCCCCGCGCGATTGGGCGCGCTGCTGCTTCCCGGCGCGCTGTTGATGGCCCTGCCCCAGAGCGCAGCGGCCTCGGCCCAGGTAAAGCCAGACGCGACGGTCGCGGGCATGGAGCGGCTGACGCACCGCCGCGTCTTCTTTGGCCACCAGTCGGTGGGCGGCAACATCCTGGACGGCGTGCGGGGCCTGCCGAACGCGCCGGGCTCCAAGACGCCCGCCATCGTGGAGGTGAAGGACGCGAACGCCACGATTGCGCCGGGCACGCTGGCGCACGCGCTCGTGGGCCAGAACGAGCAGCCGGAGACGAAGCTCGCGCACTTCGAGCAGTTGCTGGACGGCGGCGTCGCGAAGCAGGTGGACGTGGCGCTGGTGAAGTTCTGCTACATCGACTTCACCTCCAGCACGGACGCGAAGTCACTGTTCGAGAAGTACCGCGCCACGCTCGTAGGGCTGAAGTCGCGCCACCCGGGCGTCACCTTCGTGCACGTCACCGCGCCGCTGACGACGGTGCAGCGCGGGGCGAAGGCGTGGTTCAACGAGCTGCGTGGCCGCGCGGTGTTCGGCGTGGGGGAGAACGTGTCGCGCGAGGCGTTCAACGCGCTGATGCGGCAGACCTACGGCGGCAAGGAGCCGCTGTTCGACCTGGCGGCGCTGGAGTCGTCGCGGCCGGACGGAACCCGCGAGACGTACGAGGTCAACGGCCGCGCGTATCCGGCGATGGTGCCGGCCTACTCGGATGACGGGGGGCACCTCAACGCGCAGGGGCAGGCGCGCGTGGCCTCCGCGCTCGTCACGTTCCTGGCGGCCCTGCCGGAAGCACCGGCCGCCGCGAAGGCCGGGCCCTGAGCCATGCGCGTTCCGTTGATGATGCTGCTCGGCCTGGGGCCGACCGTCGCGCGTTGGAAGCTGCGCCGCTGTGAAGCCGTGGGCGCCATCCCCACCGTCTGGGGGCGCGTGTGGATTCACGGCGAGGGTGAAATCGAGGTGGGGGACCGCGTGCTGTTCGACGCGCGGCTGGCGCCCATCGAGCTGCACGCTCAGCGGGGGGGACGCATCGTGATTGAAGACGACGTGACCATCGAGGGAGGCAGCTCCATCGAAGCGCAATCATGCGTGACGCTGGGCGCGCGCAGCCGTCTGGGCATGTGGTGCAAGCTGATGGACAACATGTACCACCCGGTCCGGGGCAACCGGCACGAGCGGCCGCAGTCGGTGCCGCTGGTGGTGGAGGAAGGCGTCACGGTGGGCAGCCGCTCCATCCTCCTGCCGGGCGCGCACCTGCAGAAGGGCGCGAGCGTGGCCTCCGGCACGGTCATCTCCCGCCGCATCCCGCCGGGCGTGACGGTGGGCGGCTCTCCGGCCCGGGTGCTGCGGCGCGAGGTGGCGCGATGAAGCCTCCCCTCCCCTCCCGGGCCGAGGCGCTCCAGCTGGCGCGCGCGGGCCTCCAGATGGTGCGCACGGAGGTGTTTCCGCGCGCCGAGCGCGTGGTGGCCGTGGCGCGGGCGCGCTGGCTGTTCCGCGACTTCCGCATGGGCCGGGGCGTGGCGGCGTATGGCCCGGTGACGGCGCGCAACGACGGCCACGCGGAGCTGGGCGACAAGCTGACGTTCCTGGGCGGCATGCTGTCCACGTCGGTGGTCTGCTACGAGCACGCGCGGCTGCTGGTGGGCAACGAGACCCAGTTCAACTACGGCGCGTCGGTGGAGGCCTGGGAGTCGGTGCAGATTGGCGACCGGTGCATGTTCGCGTCGTTCGTGCGCGTGAGCGACCGGGACGGCCAGCGCATCGCCCCCATCATCATCGAGGACGACGTCTGGGTGGCCCACGGCGCCATCCTGCTACCCGGCGTGCGCATCGGTGCACGGTCGGTGGTGTCCGCCGGCAGCATCGTTTCCCAGGACGTGCCCCCGGATTCGCTCGCCATGGGCAACCCGGCGCGCAGCATGAGCCTGGACCTGGTGGCCCGCGACGCCACGGGCACGTAACAGGCCGCTTGCTTGCTTCGCCCGGCGCTCAGCAAAAAGCGCCGGGCGCGTACTTTTTCCGCATCCCCTCCCACACCCCATCTCGCTTTCAACGACAGGACCCAAACCATGAGCACGCGTGACACGCTTCGCACCTTCATCGTCGACACCTTCTTCGTGGACGACTTCGCGGACGACGACTCGTTCCTGCGCAAGGGCCTCATCGACTCCACGGGCATGATGGAGCTGGTGGCCTTCATCGAGACGGAGTTCCACATCAAGCTCGACGACAAGGAGCTGGTGCCGGAGAACCTGGACTCGCTGTCGCGCGTGGTGGCCTTCGTGGACCGCAAGCAGTCGCTGGCGAAGGCGAGCTGAGACGCCCATGTGCGGCATCGCGGGGTTCACCTTCCCGGCGGGTGACGCTTCGGGCACGGCGCAGCACGCCGACCGCCTGCGCCGCATGACCGCCAGCATCAAGCACCGGGGGCCGGACGCGCAGCGGGCCCTGCTCCTGGACGGCGCCGCGCTGGGGCACGCGCGGCTGTCCATCGTCGACCTGGCCTCTGGCCACCAGCCGATGCGCGACGAGGCCACCGGCCTCACGGTCGTCTTCAACGGCGAAATCTTCAACCACGTGGAGCTGCGCGAGCAGCTGTCGGGGGCGTATGCCTTCCGCACGCGCTCGGACACGGAGGTCATCCTCGCGGCGTTCCTCACGTGGGGCATCGATTGCGTGCGCCGCTTCGAGGGCCAGTGGGCCTTCGCGCTGTGGGATCCGCGCGACCGCACGCTGTGGATGTCGCGCGACCGCGTGGGCATCTGCCCGCTGTTCTACGCGCACCTTCCGCAAGGGCACCTGGCGTTCGCGTCGGAGGCGAAGGCGCTCTTCGCTGGCGGCCTGGTGACGCCGGTGCTGGACGCGCGGGGGCTCAAGCAGACGTTCCAGCTCTGGGCGCCGGTGGCGCCGCGCACGTCCTTCGAGGGCGTGTCGCTGCTGCCGCCCGCGCACGTGGCGAAGTGGCGTGATGGAACACTGACGCTCCAGCGCTACTGGGACCTGGACTTCGGCGTGACGCCGGACGCGGCGGAGGCGCCCCAGCTGCTGGAGGAGCTGGGCGCGGTGCTGGACCGGGCGGTGCGCCTGCGGCTGCGCGCGGACGTGCCGGTGGCGGCGTATCTGTCGGGTGGGTTGGACTCCAGCCTGCTGTGCTCGCTGGCACAGGAGCAGCTGGGCGGGACGCTGCGGACCTTCTCCGTGGGCTTCGCGCACGCGCGGTTCGACGAGCGCACGCACCAGGCGACGGTGGCGGAGCAGCTGCGCACCGAGCACCGCGTGGTGGAGATGCGCGACGGGGACATTGGCGCGCTGGTGCCAGGGGTCATCTTCCACGCGGAGCAGGCGATGATGCGCTCCGCGCCCGCGCCGTTCCTGCGGCTGTCCGGGTGGGTGCGCGACCAGGGCATCAAGGTGGTGCTGACGGGTGAAGGGTCGGACGAGATGTTCCTCGGCTACGACCTCTTCAAGGAAACGAAGGTGCGCCAGTTCTGGGCGCGCCAGCCGGGCTCGAAGTACCGGCCGCTGCTCTTGCGCCGGCTGTACCCGACGCTGTCGGTGAGCCAGCAGAACGTGGAGCTGCTGCGCGAGTTCTTCGGCACGGGGCTGGAGACGCCGGACGCGCTGGGGTTCTCGCACCTGGTGCGGTGGGGCAACAGCGGCCGCATCCTGCGCTTCCTCGCGCCGGAGTTCGCCGCGAAGGTGGCGGACGAGGATCCGGTGGCGTCGGTGCTCGCGACGGTACCGGACGCGGTGGCGAAGTGGCGGCCGTTGGCGCGGGCGCAGTACCTGGAGGCTCGGACGTTGCTGTCGGGCTACCTCCTGTCCGCGCAGGGCGACCGCATGTTGCTGGGCAACGCGGTGGAAGGGCGCTTCCCGTTCCTGGACACGGGCGTGATGGAGTTCGCCGCGCGGGTGCCGGAGCGGCTGCGGCTCCGAGGGCTGGACGAGAAGCACCTGCTCAAGCGCTTCTCGAAGGGCCGGGTGCCGGCGTCCATCCTGGAGCGCAGCAAGTTCCCGTACCGCGCACCCATCGCGGGAGCGCTGGTGGGCCCGGATGCACCGGCCTGGGCGCGCGAGCTGCTGGCCCCGGAGGCGGTGTCGGCGACGGGTGTCTTCGACGCGCGCAAGGTGGAGCGGCTGGTCGCGAAGCTGCGGGCGCCGAACTCCGCGGAGAGCGAAGCGGACACGATGGCACTGTTCGCCGTGGCGTCCACGCAGTTGCTGGCGCATCACTTCCTGAAGCCGAAGCCCGTGCCCCAGGCGGACGTGGACGCGGTGCAGTTGGAGGCCGCGTGAGCGCGGACACCGCGCCGTCATGGGTCCGTGGCCACGCGGCCTCTACACCGGATGCGCCCGCGGTGGACTCGCCGTGGGCGCGGCTCAGCTATTCCCAGCTCGAAGCACGGATGCTCGCGCTCGCGGGACAGCTGCGGGCCTCTGGCGTTGAGCCCGGGGCTCGGGTCCTCATTGCCCTGCCCCTGGGCTGCGCGGCGGCTGTCGCGAGTCTCGCGGTGCAGGCCCTGGGTGCCTGCGCCGTGGAGCTGGACCGCGAGACGGGTGCGGACTCCCTGGCCAGCATCCTCGCGCAGACGGGTGCCCGCCATGCGGTCATCTTCGGCCAGGACGCGCGGCGCTGGACGGGGCGCTCTCAGCTCACCCACTTCTTCATCGTCCATGGCTCCCGTCCTCCGGAGCGCATGCTCGGGCTCCTGAAGCCCGCCTCGTGCGCGTGGTTGCAGGAGGACGGCGCGGTGGATCCAGAGGCCAGCTCGGAGCCTCTGGCCACCCTGCCCTCGCTGCCTCCGGATGCGCCCGCGTCCATCGTCTATACGTCCGGCAGCACGGGCACGCCCCGTGGCGTCGTGCAGACCTTCGCCAACATCGCGGCGAACACGCGCTCCATCGTGGAGTACCTGGGCCTCACGCCGCGCGACCGCGCCATGCTCATCCTTCCCCTGCACTACTGCTACGGGAAGAGCGTGCTCCAGACGCACCTGCTCGCGGGCGGCTCCGTGTTCCTGGATCCGCGCTTCATGTACCCGCGGGTGGTGCTGGAGGCCATGGCCACCGAGTCCTGCACCGGCTTCGCGGGCGTGCCCCTCACCTTCGAGCTGCTGCGCCGTCAGGCCGCCCCGGACTCACTCGCGAACCTGAAGCTGCGCTACCTCACCCAGGCCGGCGGCGGCATGTCCCCGGACACCGTGCGCTGGACGCGCGAGGCCTTCCACCCGGCGGAGCTGTTCGTCATGTACGGCCAGACGGAGGCCACCGCGCGGCTCTCCTACCTGCCGCCCTCGCGCGCCACCGACAAGGTGGGCTCCATTGGCCAGGGCATCCCCGGCGTTACGCTCGCCGTGGTCGCGGACGACGGCACGCCCCTGCCCGACGGCGAAGTGGGCCAGCTCGTGGCCCGGGGCGCCAACGTCACCCCCGGCTACCTCAACGCCCCCGACGACACGGCCGCCATCCTCCACGACGGCTGGCTGTGGACCGGCGACCTCGCGTGGCGCGACGCGGACGGCTTCTTCTTCCTCGTCGGCCGCGCGAAGGAGATCCTCAAGGTCGGCGGCCACCGGGTGAGCCCCGCGGAGATGGAGCACGTCCTCGCGCGCCACCCGGCCGTGCTGGAGGTCGCCGTGGTGGGCGTGCCGGACGACCTGGGCGGCGAGGCCGCGTGCGCCGCCGTGGTCCTCCACCCCGGCGCCACCGCACAGGAGGATGACCTCCGCCGCTTCTGCCGCGAGGCGCTCCCGGCCCACAAGGTGCCACGCCACGTGCTGTTCATTGACGCGCTCAATCGCGGGCCCACCGGCAAGGTGCTCAAGGCCGACCTGCGCACGCGCGTGCTGTCTTCACTCTCTTCTCCTGAACCGAGGTCGCCGTGACGATGAAGTTCTCCAAGCAGGTGCTGGAACTGGACTGGGAGGCCAAGGCCGCGTCGCTGTCCGACGGGCTCAAGGAGGCCGTCCTCAAGAAGCTGCGCAAGCGCGGGCTGGTGGTCGCCGTCTCCGGCGGCATCGACTCCGCGTGCGTCGCCGCGCTGGCGGTGCGCGCGCTGGGGCCGGACCGCGTCTTCGGCCTGCTGCTGCCGGAGCGTGACTCCAGCGGCCTGTCCTCCAAGCTGGGCCGCGAGCTCTGCGAGAAGCTGGGCATCCAGTACACGCTGCACGACATCGCGCCCGTGCTGGAGGCCGCCGGGTGCTATTCGCAGCGCGACGCGGCCGTGCGCTCCGTGTTCCCCGAGTTCCAGCCGGACATGAAGTGGAAGATCGTCATGCACGGCGACCGGCTCAACACCGACGCCCTCAACGTCTTCTACGTGGTGGTGCAGGTGAACGGGCAGGAGCAGCGCTTCCGCCTCACGCCCCAGGCGTACGTGCAGATCGTCGCCGCCACCAACTTCAAGCAGCGCGTGCGCAAGATGATGGAGTACTTCCACGCGGACCGGCTGAACTTCGCCGCGTCCGGCACGCCCAACCGCCTGGAGTATGATCAGGGCTTCTTCGTGAAGCTGGGCGACGGCTCCGCGGACGTGAAGCCCATCGCCAGCCTCTACAAGACGCAGACGTACAAGCTCGCGCGGCACCTGGGCGTCATCGACGGCATCCTCAACCGCGAGCCCACCACGGACACGTTCAGCCTGGAGCAGTCGCAGGAGGACTTCTACTTCTCCGTGCACTACTCGCAGCTGGACCTCATCCTCTGGGCGAAGAACCACGGCATCACGCCCGAGGAGGTCTCCCCGGAGATGGGCCTCACGCCGCAGCAGATCCAGCGCGTCTACGACGACATCGACCAGAAGCGCCGCACCACCGCGTACCTCCACGCGCAGCCGCTGCTGCTCGAAGAGGTCAGCGAGCTGAAGCCCTTCAAGATCTCCTGAAGCGCTTCACCCGCCTCCGGAACCGGAGGCCGCTTCGATGGTGTCCGCGGCCTCCACCCGGAGGCGCTCCTCCGGGGTGAATGAGTCGAACAAGAGCCGCTGTACCGCGGCCTGACGCCGGGCAGGGTCTGGCTCGCTCTGGCCCAGCGCCGCGCGCTTCGCGCGGAAGTCCGCCAGCCGCTGCTTCCACTGCGCGCGCTCCGCGTCCAGCGCCTCCAGCCGCTCGGTGGCCTCCGGCCCCACGGTGGACAGCCGGTGCTGGTGCAGGTCCTCCGCCGTCGCTCCCGCCGCCAGCAGCTCCTGCTCCACGGCCTGCTGCCGCAGCGGGCGCACGGCCTCCTCGCGGCTGGCACGCACGTCCGGGGGCAGCCGCTCCTCCAGGGCCGCCATGCGCTGCTCGCGCTCCTCCTTCGTCAGCGACGCGTCGTTCATCAGCTTCAGCCGCTCCACGGCGACGGCATCCACCGCCTCCTCCTGCCCGAAGAGGCCGTCCGCCACGCCCGGGCCCAGGTGCTCGCGGCGCAGCTTGCGCAGGGCCTCCAGGCGCTCGGCGGTATCCATCGTGGCGGCGGAGCCCTTCGACGCCAGCCCCCGGGCCGCTTCCAGATAGGCCAGGTAGTCGTCCAGCACCTGCACCGCTTCGTCCATGGCGGCGGCGGGCAGCTTCTTCGCGCGCAGGGCCGTGAGGATGCGCTCGCGGATGAGCGACGCGGGCTCCTCGCCCGTGGCGGACAGGTAGTAGTTGAAGAACCGGCGCAGGTCCGCGTTCGGCACCAGGTGCCCGGACGCGTCCACCAGCACCGCGCCATCCTCCTCCGTGTCCTTCAGCGAACCGGGCAGCGGCGGCAGCGGCGAGCCAGCCTGCGGGGCCGGGCCCGGCGTCGCGGCGGCACCGGGAACGGAGGGAGACGTCCCCAGCGGCTTCGGCGCCTGGGCGGCTTGAACGGCGGACGGCGGGACAGCGGGTCCGGGCGCATCAGGCGCCCGGACCTTCCACCACGAGAAGACGCCGGCACCCAGGAGGGCGCACAGCGCGACCACGAGAATGACGGCGCGGCTCTTCATGGCGGGGCACTCCTGGAGCGGATTACAGGCCCGCGGTCTTCAGGCGGTTCGCCTGGGTGCGGAACACGGACTTCGGGTCGGTGAAGAACGCGGTGAGGCCCAGCACCTGGTTCACCTCGTCCAGGTGGTTCATGTCGTAGTTGTCGCGGATGACCGTGCCGAAGTGCGAGCTGCAGCGGCCCACGAGGCCGTCGTTGGACTCGCTGTAGAAGAAGGACGACAGCTTCATGGCGTAGTCAGACGCGTCCAGGATGTTGGTGAAGGGGTCCGTGCCGGACCAGGAGTAGTAGCGCTGGCCCTGGGCGCCCGTCGCCGCGCCGCTGCCGCAGGACGTGGTGGGGATGCCCGCGGGGAACTTCGCGGTGAACGCGGCGCCGCCCGACTTGCTCAGCGCCGCCAGCGCGCCAATCGCGTTCTGCGGCTGCGTGTGGCCGGACAGCAGGCCCAGCACCGTGCCCAGGCTGTTGGCGAAGTACGCCAGGACGCCCTCCGTGAACGAACCATTCTTGAGGTTGTTGCGCAGGTAGTCCGCCAGGTCCGCGCCCTTGTGCGGCGAGCCCACCGTCGTCACGGACGCCACCAGGTCCGGCCGCACCGCCGCCACGTAGCGCACGTCCAGGCCGCCGTGGCTGTGGCCAATCAGGTTCACCTTCTTCGCGCCCGAACGCGCGAGCACGTCCTGCACCTGCGCCAGCAGCGCCTCACCGCGCGCCTCGCTCGTGTTGAACTGCGGAACGTGCGTGATGTAGACCTTCGCGCCGCCCGACTTCAGCGTCGACTCGATGCCGTAGAAGTAGTCGAGCACCCCGAACAGCGAATCAAAACCCGCCATGCCGTGCGCCAGCACGATGGGGTACTTCGTCTGCGTGTACGTATCCGCACGGGCAGGCTGCGCCCAGAGGGCAAGGACCGCGACGGTCAGAACGAGGGTCCGGACGGCGTTTCGCATACAGGCTCCTGATTGGGGGTGCGGATCATCGAAGGGATTGACCCGCGAATCAGCCCATAAGGCGAGCCCCTGATAAAAATCAAGCCAACCTCAGGATTAACTGAAAAGCGTGTCAGCTCCGGGTCAGGCCAGACTTTTAACGCCCCGCGTTGAACTGGCAGCATGCGGGCCTTTCCCAGAGGAGCACGCGCTTGGACACCGCCGCCTATCAGGCCTTCACCACGGAATTGACGCGCAGGGGTGACGCGGACGGCCGCTTCCGCGGGCTCGTGGCGCTGGGCTCGATGGCGGCGCGCGACTACGCGCCGGATGACTTCAGCGACCATGACTTCTTCGTCGTCGCCTGGCCCGGACACGCTGAAACATTGAGACAGGAGCGCGGCTGGCTGCCCCGCGCGGAGGACGTGGCGCTGGCGTTCCGCGAGACGGCGCACGGCCTCAAGGTCGTGTACCGCGACGGGCACCTGCTGGAGTTCGCGGTGTTCGACCTGGAGGAGCTGTCATTCGCGCGCGTCAACCGCTACCGCGTGCTGCTGGACAAGGGCGGCGTGACGGAGCGCATGGACGAGCGCGCGCGGGACACGGCGGTGGAGCTCCAGCGCACGGCCCCGGACGACGCGTGGCTGTTCGGGCAATGGCTCACGCAGGTGCTGGTGGGCGTGGGGCGCCATGCGCGCGGCGAAGGGCTCAGCGGGCGCTCGCGGCTCTACGAAGCCGTGCGCCTGTTCTGCCTGCTGCTCGCGCGCCATGTCCCCGCCCCTGCTGCTTCGCTGCTGGACGGGTTGGATCCGGTGCGGCGCGTGGAGCGCGTGTATCCGGAGACCGGCGGTGAGCTGGCGCGGGCCCTGGAAGGCGATACACCGGGCCTCGCGCGCACGCTCCTGCGGCTGGCCGAGCGCGAGCTGTCCCACGTGCCCGCGTACCCGCGCGACGGAGTGGCCGCCGTGCGGGCGCGGCTCGAGGCGATGCACCGGTAGGCGCGCGGCACGTCAGGCGCGGGCGGGGTCCGGTTCCCGGGCGTTGTGCGCGATGACGAGCACCCGTTCGGGATGCGGCTGCTGGCGCGCCCAGTCCAGGAGCGCGGTGAAGGCATCCGGCGCGGGGGCGGCCGTGGCCAGGAGCATGCGCGGCTGGTGTTCGAAGAACAGGTCCTCCGCTCCCAGGTTCTGGGACGCCCACGTGCGCCAGCCGGGCACCGCCTTCCCGGGCGCGGGCTGCAGGCCGGTGACGGTGTAACCACCGGCCATGAAGATGCGCGTCAGGCCCACCAGCGTCGCGCCCGTGCCGAAGCCGCACACCACGTGCCGCACCGTGGGGAAGCGCTCGCGCACCTGCGCGCGCAAGCCCGACGCCCACGCCTCCACGCACGCCACCAGGGCCCGGTTGGTGAGCTGCCGGGGCCAGCTCCAGCCCTCGCGCTCCAGGGACTGGGCCTGGTGGAACATGTCCGCCATCGAGTCCACCTGGCGCACCTGCCCCTGGAAGCCGTGGGCGCGCAGGTACACCGCCCCCGCCGCGTCCGTCAGGGCCACCGTGGGCAGGCCCCGCTCGCGCCCCAGGACGTCCAGCGCCAGCGCGCTCGACGCGCCGGACAGCTCCACCAGCCCGCGCGAGCCCGGCGGCATCGCGGCCAGGTAGCGTGCGAAGGTGAGGTACTTGAGGCTGCCGGACGGCTGCGCCCCACCCCACAGCACCACCGGCCCGCCCGCTTGCGGACGCGAAAGGGAAAACACTCCACGCATGGCCGCCCCCTGGCGCGCACTCGTATTCCGCGCCCGACACGCGCCGGAGTCTTCCGAAGGGCCCTCCCCGCGGCCATTGCCCCCGGGACGGGGCGGATGTCCTGCGTGGGACGGCGCAAGTCCCTGCAAGCACGTGGCGGGCGGTTATGCTCCGCGCCCATGTCTCAAGCCCCGCGCGTCCGCATCCTGCTGTCGGAGACGTACAACCCCTGGTTCAACCTCGCGACCGAGGACTGGATCTTCCGCGAGCTGGATCCCTCCACCCAAACGCTCTTCCTCTGGCGCAACGACAACACGGTCGTCATCGGCCGCAACCAGAACCCGTGGTCCGAGTGCAACCTCACGCGCATGGAGGAGGACAAGGTCTTCCTCGCGCGGCGCACCAGCGGCGGCGGCGCGGTGTTCCACGACCTGGGCAACACCTGCTTCACGTTCCTGTCCGCGAAGGAGGGCTACAACAAGACGGCGAACGTCACCATCCTGCTGGACGCGCTGTCGCGGCTGGGCGTCACGGCGCAGGCGTCCGGGCGCAACGACCTGGTGATTCCGCTGGAGGACGGCCCCCGGAAGATCAGCGGCAGCGCGTACCGCGAGACGAAGGACCGCGCCTTCCACCACGGCACGTTCCTCATCCACGCCAACCTGGCGCGGCTGGCCAACTACCTCACGCCGCACCCGAAGAAGCTGGAGTCCAAGGGCAGCGCGTCCGTGCGCTCGCGCGTGATGAACATCCGCGACCTCCAGCCGGAGGTCTCCCATGAGTCGCTGGTGAAGGCGATGATTGGCGCCTTCTGCGACTTCCACGGCGCCACCGCGGAGCCGGAGCTGCTGGAGCCCTCGTTCCTGGAGAACCAGCCGTCGCTCAAGCGCACGTTCGATCACTACGCGTCGTGGGACTGGCGCTTCGGCAACGCGCCCCGCTTCAGCCACCAGATGGTGGAGTACCTGTCGTGGGGCTTCTTCGAGGTCCACGTCGACGCGGAGAACGGACACGTCACCCGCGCGCAGGTCTTCTCGGACGCGCTCTACCCGGACCTCGTGCAGGACCTGCAGACGGCGCTCACCGGCAAGCCGCACAGCCGCGACGGGATGCAGCAGGCCGTCGCCGAGGTCCGCGCCCGTCACCCCTCGCAGGAGCGCGAGCTGGGAGAGCTGGAGACGTGGCTGATGGGCCAGGTCGAGGTCTGACCCGGCCCATCCGCCGTCACTTCACTCAGCGATGGCCACCACCGTGGCCACCGCCGCCGTTGCCACCCCAGCCGCCGCCGCCATTGCCACCGCCGCGGCTGGAGCCGTGAGACTCGCCACCGCTGGAACCGCGCGAGGAGGAGCCACCGCCGCGGCCGGAGCTGCCGCCCCCCCAACCGCCGCCGTGGCTGCTGGAGGACCCGCCGCCGGTCTGCTGGACGCGAACGGAGCCGCCACCCCAACCGCCACCGTTGCTGGACGAGGAGCGTCCCCCACCACCCGACGGCGGACGCGCGGGACTGCTGGAGCCACCACCGGACGACGGACGCCCGGGGTTCGAGCCGCCACTCCAACCGCCGCTGGACTGGTGCGCGCCACCGCGCGTGCCGTTCCCACCGGGAGGCGGGCTGCGCGTGCCACCCCAGCCGCCGCTGTTGCCGCCGTTGCCGTTGTTCGACGAGTGGACGCCGCCGCCCTGCGGACGGTAGGGCCCGGGACGGCTGTTGCCCCGTCCGCCGTTGGACGAGTAGCGCCCGGGCGACGCGTCATGCACGCGCGGGCTGTTGTACCGGTACGGCCCCGGGCGCGAGTAGTGGTAGCGCCCCGGGCGGTAGCGGTCGTGCCCGTAGCCGTAGTAGCGCCACGACACGCCCGGGTACCGGTACCACGAGCGCAGGAACACGTTCGGACGGCCGAAGGAGAACGAGATGTGCGCGTGGCGGTAGACCGGGACGACGACGCGCACCGAGCCGTTCCAGCCCCAGCCGCCACCCACGAACACCCAGGACGGGCCGCGGCGCACCCAGTGCGGCGACACGAACACCAGGCCCGGACGCGGCGGCTCCATCCACGAGCCGGAGATCCACTCGTAGCCGTTGGCGCCCCAGTACCAGTAGCCCGGCGCCCACGTGTAGCCCACGGACGGCGCAGGGGGCGGCGTCTCCACGCGCAAGGCCGGAGGCGCCTGGGTGGCCGTCACGTCCTCGCTGGCGACCTCCACGGGGATTTCGACCTCGGTGGAGCCCTCCTGGGCCCAGCCGCCGGACACCCAGCGCCAGACGTCGCCGTCCTGCGCCCAGTAGCCGTTGACGTACTGGTAGCCGGGCATGCGCTCCACCCAGCCGCCGGACTTGAACTGCCAGTTGTCGCCGTCCCAGTACCAGTGCCCGGACGTCCAGACCGCGCCGGCATAGGGCCGGGGGGTCGGTGACTCGGCGGGCAGGTCAGGGGGCGGAGAGGGCGCGATGGGCCCGGAATCCTCCGCGTTGGAATCCTGGACGTACGCGTCGTCGCCCCAGTCATCCGCGGCGACCGGCGAGGTCTGCGCGAACGCCCCCTGGGTCGCCAGGCCGACAATCAAACCCATCCACCATCGAGAACCCATGACTCCGTCTCCGATCTCCAGACACCCCAGGGGACGCGGGCTTCCCCCACTTTATTCACCCTGGAGGCTCCAGGCCCGCAAACCTGTCGACACTGCTACAGTCCCGCGGGACGCGAATGCTGCGCCGACTCCTCCCCACATTGGTCGCCCTGGGTTGCGGACTGCTGGCCCTGGGCTGGGGGCTGGTGAGCCTCCAGCGCATCTTCACCCAGGAGCGTGAGGACGCGCGCGCCCAGGTGCGCTCGCGGCGCATTGCCCTGGAGCAGCTGGCGGCCGAGTCGCTGCGCACCGCGCTCGCGCAGATGATGAAGACCCACCTGCCGAAGCTCAACTCGGCCGTGGGCGACCCGCTGCTGCCCGCCGAAGGCTACTACCTGCTCTTCCGCGGCCACCAGTTCCTGCCCCGCGTAGACTGGCCCCGGGAGGGCGCGGACGTCCCGGCCCAGGCCAACTACACGATGCTGGCGCACGCGCTGGACGACGGTCAGGCCCCCTCCCCCTATCAAGAACGGCTGGCCCGGCTGCGCGCGGCGGGGGCCGCCCTGGCCTCTGGCAGCGAGGCGCGCAAGGACGCGGCGGTGGAGTCCCTGCTGCGCTACCACGCGGCGCACCCGCTGCCCGCGGATCAGGAGCTGCCCTTCACGCTGCTGATGGTGGAGTACCTGCAACGCGGCGAGGGCACGCAGCCCCTCATCCGCGCGCTGGTGCGCGAAGGCCTTCCGGAGGAGCTGGGCGGCATGGCGCGGGACGCGGGGCTCCAGCGAAACCTGCTGCGCGCCCGGTCCCAGCTCACGCAGCCGGACTTCAACTTCCTCCAGGCGCGCATCGTGGCGCTGAGCCTCACCCTGTCGGAGCCGTTCGACGCCTTCGTGGCGCGCGTGCAGGAGGCCGGCGCGGGCGCGCTGGTGCTTCCGGAGCCGCTGGACGGTCCCACGCTGCTGGCCGAGCAGTGGTACGTGGAGCCCGCGGCCGAGCAGGTGCACGGGCTGGCCGTGGACATGGGCGCGCTCTTGTCGGAGCTGACGCAGGAGCTGCGCGGTCGCAACCTCATCCCCCGGGATGGCCAGGTGCGGCTGGGGCCCGGCGGCGTGGCGCGGCCCCTGAAGCACCCGGGGCTGGAGGTGGCCACGCCCGGCTGGGCCGCGGCGGAGGCGGACATCGAGGCGCGGTACGGCCTGAAGACGCTGCTCGTCGCGGCATGCGGCGCGCTCGCGTCGGCCATCGCGGCGCTGGCGGTGGTGGCCCAGCAGCGCAAGTACCGCTTCGTGGAGCTCAAGAGCGACTTCGTCTCCACCGTGTCCCACGAACTGCGCACGCCGCTCGCGTCCATCCGCCTGCTGGGGGAGACGCTGGAGCGCCGGCTGGGCAAGAGCCCGGAGGCGGGGGACTACCCCACCCGCATCGTGCGCGCGGCGGAGGGGCTGCACTTCCTGGTGGAGAACATCCTGTCGTTCAACCGCATCGACAAGGGGCGCTGGGCGCTCAGGCCCGCGCGCGTGCGGCTGGAGGAGGCGGTGGGCAACCTGCGCCACGACCTGATGGACGCCGTCACCGTGCCGGTGGAGCTGAGCTCGGACGTGGGGGACGTGGAACTGGACGCGGACGCGTCGCTCGTGCGGATGCTCTTCGCCAACCTGGGCCGCAACGCCTGTCTCTACAACCTGCGAAGCCCGGTGGTCCTCACGGTGCGCGCCTATCCGCAGCCGGGCTTTGGCGCCACGGTGCTCATCAGCGACAACGGGGTGGGCATCCCCCCGGAGGAATGGGAGCGCGTGTTCCAGGACTTCTACCGTCTGACAACCCCCGGGCCGGAGGTGCATGGAAGTGGCCTGGGGCTGGCGCTGTGCCGCAGAATCATGGGCCTGCACCAGGGCAGCATCCAGGTGGCCTCCTCCAGCCCCGAAGGCACGACCTTCGCCCTGACCTTTCCCGAGACGCGCCGATGACGACGCAGACGCCAGGCTCCACCACCCGCCCCACCATCCTCATCGTCGAGGACGACGCCAACCTGCGCACGGGCCTGCGCGACAACCTGCGCGACGAGGGCTACGACGTGACGGACGCCCCGTCCGCGAAGGACGCGGCGCCGCACCTGGCGTCGCGGGCGTTCGACCTGCTCATCCTGGACGTGATGCTGCCGGGCGAGGACGGCTACAGCTTCTGCCGCCGCCTGCGCGCGGAGGGCGTGAAGAGCATGGTGCTGATGCTCACCGCGCGCTCGCTGGAGGACGACCTGGTACGCGGCTTCGAGGCCGGCGCGCAGGACTACCTCACCAAGCCCTACCGGCTGCGCGAGCTGCTCGCGCGCGTGCAGGCGCTGGTGCGCCGGGCGGGCACGGCGCCGCCGCAGGTGGTGACCTTTGGCGCCTTCACGCTGGACCTGGGCCGCCGCGCGGTGCTGCGCGCGGACGGCAGTGAAGTGGACCTGACGCGCACGGAGTTCGACCTGCTGGCGTTCCTCCTGCGCCACCGCGACCGCGCCCTGCCCCGCGGCGAAATCCTGGACGCGGTGTGGGGCCGGGACGTCGTGGTGGATCCGCGCACGGTGGACAACTTCGTGTCGAACCTGAAGAAGAAGCTCGGGTGGACGAGCACGTCCGGCTTCACCATCCACACGCTGCGCGGCGTGGGCTACCGCATGGAGGTCCTGAGCGGCGGCCCGTCATGACAAAATCATGACCGACACATGGAGCCCTGACGGCCTTTCGACTGGCGGGACTTCGTACCTTGCATCTTGTGGGGACGGGACGCCTGGAGCGTCCGCCCCGAACAGGAGGCGGGTCAGATGTTTGAGTCGGTCATCGAACGGCGGGGAGTGCGCTCGGGACGGTTCGGCACGGGCGCGTGGGTGTCCATCGGCGTGCACGCGGGGCTCCTGGGTCTGGTGTTCTTCATCTCCGGCCGCCCGCCCGAGACCGTCGAACAGCCGCTCAAGGACATCGTCTTCCATCAGCCCACCATCCAACTGGGGACGAAGCAGGCCGCGCAGCCGAAGCCGGCCACGACCCCCGCACCGAAGCCGAAGCCCAAGCCGCGCACGGACCGCATCCCGCTGAACCCGACGCCGCTGCCCGCGGATCCGCCGGAGGCGACGCCGGAGCCGGCGACGATCGCGGACGCGGCGGCCACCACCGACGCGACGGGGACGGGCGAGTCCGGTCCTGTCGGGGACCCGAACGGGGATCCGAACAGCACCAGCCCCATCGGCGCCATCGGCGTGGCGGGCCTCGTGCCGACCGCGCCCACGGGCACGGACGTGCTGCCCTTCCAGGGCGGGATGACGCCCCCGAAGATGCTCAGCGGCTCGCAGTTCAGCTACACGGACGAGGCGCGGCGCGCGGGCGTGGAGGGGATGCTCATCGCGAAGTGCGTCATCACCACGGAGGGCCGGGTGCGCGACTGCCGCATCATCCGCGGCCTGCCGTTCATGGATGACGCGGTGCTGGACGCGCTCTACTCGCGGACGTATCAGCCGCTGACCTTCCAGGGCCGTGCGGTGAACGTGTCGTACACGTTCAACATCAAGCTGAAGATGCCCCGGTAGCAGGGGCAGGTGTCCGCCAGTGGAAGCGGCCGGACGCCTGTCTCCCCCTCGGGTGGGGAAAAGAATCGCGGCGGGAGTGCGGGCCCGTTAGGAAACTCCCGTCGCGCCTGGCCATGTGCGCGATACCGGCACCGGAAGGAGCGGGTCTCCCCCGGCCCGCTCCCGGTGCCGGTCCTTTCACTCGAGCCATGGCGGACACCTGGTACGACGCGGTGGTGGTGGGTGCGGGCTTCGGTGGCCTGGGTACGGCGCTGGAGTTGTGCCGCCGGGGCGCCCGGGTGGCGCTGTGCGAAGGGCTCAACTACCCGGGCGGCTGCGCGAGCACCTTCCGGCGCGGGGGCTACGCCTTCGAGTCCGGCGCCACGCTGTTCTCCGGCTTCGGTGAGCATCAGCTCTTCGGCCGGTGGATCCGCGAGCATGCGCTGGACGTGACGGTGGACTGGTTGGATCCCCTGGTGGAGCTGAGAGCCCCGGGGATGCGGTTGCCGGTGCACCGCGACCGCGACCGGCTCATCGAGGAGTTCTGTGCGCTGCCTGGAGCGCCCGTGCGGGGCGTGCGGCGCTTCTTCGAATTGCAGGCACAGGTGGCCGGTGCGCTGTGGCCTCTGTTCGATGACCCGGACCTGCTGCCGCCGTTGAACCTGAAGACGCTGATGCGGCACGCGGGGCGCGCGTGGTCCTACGCGCCGCTGGCGCGGTGGCTGGGCCGCCCGCTGGGCGCGGTGCTCGCGCATCACGGGCTGGAGGGCTTCACGCCGCTGCGCACGTACCTGGATGCGCTCTGTCAGATCACCGTGCAGTGCCCCGCGGCGGAAGCCGAGGCGCCGTTCGCGTTCGCGGCGATGGACTACTACTGGCGCGGCACGGGCCATGTCCGGGGCGGCATCGGCCGGCTGGCGACGGCGCTGACGAAGGCCATCTCCGCCCGGGGCGGTGACGTGTTCATGGCGAACCGGGTGCGCGCGGTGACGCCGGTGGACGGAGGCTGGCGGGTGACGGCGCGCAGGGGTGAGCTGCTCGCCCGGCATGTGGTGGCCAACGTGTTGCCTCAAGGGCTGCGCACGCTGCTGGAGGTTCCGGTGGGCCAGCTGCCCCGGGTGGATGCGCTCGCGGAGCGCGTGGACGACGGCTGGGGCGCGGCGATGCTCTACTTCGTCGTGCGGCCTCCCGAGGGCGACTCCGGCGGCGCGCATCACTTCGAGCTGGTTCGCGACGAGCAGGCTCCCTTCATCGAAGGCAACCACCTCTTCGCGTCAATCAGTGGGGCCGCGGATGAAGGCCGCGCACGGCCGGGACAGCGCACGGTGACGGTGTCCACGCACGTGCCCTTGAAGAAGGTCGCGGGCATGACGCCGGAAGAACAGGCGCCCTGGTTCGCCGGGCTCCATGCACGGATGCGCGAGAACCTGGACGCGCTGCTCCCGGAGTGGATGGCCAACGTGGTGCACGCCATGACGGGCTCGCCACGCACGTTCCAACGCTTCACGTTGCGAGAGGCCGGCGCGGTGGGCGGCGTGCCCCGGCGCGCGGGGCTGGACAACTACCGCATCCTGGGACCGTTCCAGGCGCAGCGCGGCGTGTGGTTGGTGGGGGACTCCGTGTTCCCCGGCCAGAGCACCTTGGCCACCGCCGTGGGTGGCGTGCGCACCGCCGCGAGCATCGCCGCGGTGCGCTGAAGCGCGGCCGAAGCCTGTGCGTGTACCGCGAGCGCGCGGGTCGCCGGCCGGTCCCACGCCGGGTCTCGCACGGCGTCTGGCCGGCCCCTGCCAGCCCGACGAGGTTCAGTGCCTTTTGCGAACGCCTGGCCGTGGCCACACCTTGAGAGGGAACGTGCCTGCACGGTGGCCCCCTACGAACGGAGTCTCGCAGGCCTTGCGCGGGCGGTGACGTGGTGAGGAAGAACACCCAATCGCTGTGGCGGATGACGCCGCTCGCGCTCGCCCTCACGGGCCTGGCGGCTGGCGGCGTCCTTTATGTGGCGCATGCCGGCGACGCGGCTCGCTGGGCGTGGGCCGCCGCCACCGCGATCGTCCTGCTTCCCACGCTCGGCTCCGTCATCAAGGGACTCTTGCGGCGAGAGACAGGCGTCGACCTCATCGCGGTCCTGGCAATGGTGGGCGCGCTGGCCCTCGGCGAGTACCTTGCGGGCGCCATCATCTCCGTGATGCTCACGGGCGGAGCGGCGCTTGAGCGCTTCGCGGTCGCGCGAGCCCGCCGTGAGCTCTCGGCTCTTCTCCAACGGGCGCCGCGTGTCGCGCACCGGCGCTCCGGTGCTGACATCGTGGACGTGGACGTCGCCGAGGTCGCACTCGGCGATGTCCTCGTCATCAAGCCCGGTGAGGTTGTCCCGGCCAATGGCATCCTCCGCGGCGGAGGCGCCGTACTCGACGAGTCCGCCCTCACGGGCGAAGCGAGGCCGGTGCAGATCAACGCCGACACGCCCGTCCGCAGCGGTGGCACGAACGCGGGGGGCCCGTTCGAGCTGCGCGTCACCGCCTCGGCGGCCGAGAGCACGTATGCGGGCATCATTCGCCTGGTCAAGGCGGCCGAGGAGTCGAAGGCGCCGTTCATCCGGCTCGCGGACCGCTACGCGCTCGGGTTCCTCGGACTCACGCTCTGCCTGTCTGCCTTCGCTTGGTTCGCGTCAGGCAGTCCGACCCGCGCGCTCGCGGTGCTCGTCGTCGCGACCCCGTGCCCGCTCATCCTGGCCGCGCCGGCGGCGATCGTCGCCGGAGTATCACGCGCGGCGAAGCACGGCATCATCGTCAAGGGCGGCGGCCCGCTCGAGACCCTCGCGCGCACCCAGGTGCTGCTGCTCGACAAGACGGGGACGGTCACGTCGGCGAGGCCGCAGGTGGTCGCGGTTGAAACGTTCGGGCGCATGTCGTCGGACGACGTCGTCCGGCACGCGGCGTCCGTCGAGCAGGTCTCGGTGCACCCTTTCGCACCCGCCATCCTCACGGAGGCGCACAGCCGGAGCGTCGAGCTCAGCTTCCCCAACGACGTTCGCGAACAGATGGGCACGGGCATCGCGGGGACCGTCGACGGCCGGCGCGTCGCGGTGGGCCAACTCGCCTTCGCCGCTCCGGACACGCCACGCACGCCGGAGCTGCGGTCTCTCGAGATGCGGACGGCGGTCGAAGGCTCATCGAGCGTCTACGTCTCCGTCGACGGCTCGCTCGCTGGCGCCTTCCTGATGCAGGACCCGATTCGCCCGGAAGCCCCCCGCGCGCTGCGCTCGCTCCGGGCCGAGGGCGTCCGGCGCATCCACATGGTGACAGGCGACCATCCCGACGTCGCCGAGCTCGTCGGCGACGCACTGGGCATTGATCGCGTGTTCGCCGAGCGGACTCCCGAGGAGAAGGTCGAGGTCATCAAGCTCGTCCGGGCCGAGGGCGTCACGGCGATGGTCGGCGACGGCATCAACGACGCACCGGCACTGGCGCTCGCCGACATCGGCATCGCGATGGGCGCGCGCGGCGCGACGGCCGCCTCCGAAGCAGCTGACGTCGTGCTCACCGCGGACCGGCTCGAGGGGCTTCTTCTGGCGACGCGGATCTCGCAGCGCACCCGGCGCATCGCTCTGGAAAGCGTCTTCGTCGGGATGGGGCTTTCGCTCGTGGCGATGGTCTTCGCCACGGCGGGCTACATCACCCCGGTCGCGGGAGCCATTCTACAGGAAGGCATCGACGTGCTCGTCATCCTGAACGCGCTGCGCGCCCTGGGCGGCGGAAGGCTCGTCGCGCCCAGGCGCGCGGAGGCCAAGGGACTCGCGCAGGAGCTCGCCGCCGCTCATCGCGCGCTGCGCCCTCAAGTCAGCGAACTCGCGGCCCTGGCGGCACGCCTCGATTCGCTGAAGCCGCCGGATGCACGCGCCCAGCTCGAGCGTGTCCGCGAGATGCTCGAGAAGAAGCTCTTGCCGCACGAGCGCGAGGAGCAGCAGGCGGCCTACCCCCTGCTCGGGAAGATGCTCAAGGACGAGGACCCCACCGGCCCCCTCATCCAGACACACCACGAGATCCATCGGCTCACGCGTCTCTTCGGCAGACTCGTCGCACAGCTTCCCTCCGAGGGCCCCCGCGCGGAGGAACTGCGAGATCTCCGCCGGGCCCTCTACGGCCTGCACGCGATCCTCACGCTCCACTTCGCGCAGGAGGAGGAGCTGTACAGCCTCTTCGAGGCATGACGCGATGGATACGCAGAAGCTCAGGCAGGGCCACGACCCCAGGATCGTCGCTCTGCGCGGGGACTCTCCGGAAACCGGGCAGACTGGGGCCAGGTGTCTTCAACCTCCAGGGAGAACACCCGCGGTCAGGCCACTCCCGACACCATGGGGGCGGTAGAAGTCCGCGCCTCCGCGAGGATGCGCACCGACTCCACGGCGGCGTCCTCCGGCCGGACGCTGGTGTCTGAGATTCCGGCGATGAGCCGGGTGCGGTCGTGGTCCACCGCGCCCGGCTTCGCCCAGGTGTCCGCGTCCGGCGCGGTGAGGTACGAGGAGAACGCGTGGTGCCCGGAGCCAGGGCGCTCGCCAATCACATGCACCAGGGCGCGCGGACGCGGGTCCCCTTCCGCGCCGAACAGCAGGTGGCCCACCTGGTAGCCCGCGCGCACCCGGCCGTGCTTCACCACCAGCACCTCCGGCGCCACCCTCCAGCCGGTCGCCTCCAGCTCCGCGCGCAGCCGCGTCAGGAACGGCGCCAGGTGGCCCTCGTCCATCAGCGACCGGGGGTCCAGCCCGTCCGACACGACCACCTGCGCGTCGTACCGGCCCGCGTGCCGCTCGCGCAGCGCGCGCACCGCCGCCTCCGAGGCCTCGTCCAGTGACTCGCCGGACGGCGGGTGCAGGATGTAGTCGCGCCGGTCCAGGGAGCGCGTCTTGAGCCGCGCCGCGCCCGGGATGGACTCCACGGCCGCGTCGGACAGCTCCGACCACAGCCCCACCTTGCCGTCGTCGTAGAGGCCGCGCACCTCCCGCTCCAGCGCGGGCTCCAACGTCCAGGGTGTCTCGCCGTGCCCCACCGCCAGCGGCACGCCCCGGGCGCGCACCTCCGCCATCTTCGCTTCCGCCTCCGCGCGCAGCTCCGCGTCCGTCCGCGTGTCGCCCTTGGCCCGGCGGTAGTGCACGTAGACGTGGGCCGGGTCGCCGAAGTGCCTCGTGGGCCGGCCATCGGCGTTGATGACGCCCAGGCTCTGGAAGAAGGCCCACATCCGGTCGTCCACCTTCAGGCCGTACCGCTCGCGCAGCCGCACGTGGTCCTGGAAGGACGTGGTGAGATAGCTGAGCATCGGATCATTCCGCGTGGGCAGCGCCATCAGGTACGCGGGCCCGGCCTCCGCGAGCTGCTCCTGGCACCAGCCCAGGTCATCCAGCGTGACGTCCATGTGCAGCGTGGAGCACACGTCCAGGCCCA
Source organism: Corallococcus sp. CA054B (assembly GCF_003611625.1). NCBI lineage: Bacteria > Pseudomonadati > Myxococcota > Myxococcia > Myxococcales > Myxococcaceae > Corallococcus > Corallococcus sp. CA054B. The sequence continues at coordinate 13,740 of NZ_RAVY01000044.1, read as the reverse complement.
GCGTGAGGCCGTGCAGCTTGCCCATCACGATGTCTTCCAGGCAGCAGCGAACCAGCTGCTCGCGCGTGCGGAAGACCTCCGGGCCAATGAAGCCCGCCACGTCGTTGACGTGCACCCACGGCGCCGCTTCCCGCCCCGCGCCCGCTTGCGCCAGGGCCACCCGGCGCTTCAGGGCCCGCGCGAAGCCGTACTTGCGCGACTCGTGGATGAGCATGTCCGTGCCGAAGTGGTGCCCGTTCGTCGCGTCCGCGCCCTGCCCCGTCTCGAAGTACAGGCCCCACTTGCCGGTGCGCGCCGCCGCGTGCGCCACCATCTTCTCCAGCGTCACGTCGAAGGTGCGGTTGGCCGCCTCGCTCCCTCCCAGGCTCTGGAACCAGATGCCCGTGGTGCCCGGCCGCATCGCCTCCACCTGCGCCTGCACATCGATGTGCGAGAGCACGCAGTGGGGCATCACCTCCTCCAACCCGAACGTCACCAGCACGTCGTGCAGCGCGGACTCCACCGCGGCCACCGACGCGACGTCGGAGGACACCGGGTTGGTCCCCAGCACCACGTCGCCCACCGCGAAGGACCACCCGTTGAACACCTGCCAGCGGATGTCCTCCGGATGATCCGTGGGGGAGTTGGGCTGCAAGCGCGCGCTCAGGTAGCCCTTCGCCCCCACGCGGCTGCCCGGCAATGGATGGAAGATGCGCCCACCGACGGTCTTCAGCTCCGCGTCGTCCATCAGCTTCACGACGCACGCGATGACGTCACTGGGCAGTCCGTCCAGGACGTCATGCACCTGGGACTCCGGCGCGGTGAGGAGGAAGCCCTTGAGCCGTCCCAGCGTCCAGTCCGCCACGCGCTTCCAGCGCGCCGGGGCCCACGCCTCCAGGTTGAAGACATACAGCCGGTCCTCGAAGGGAGGATGCGCGTGCAGATCATCCAGCCGCGTGCGCGACAACAGGGTCCGCGCGTTGCGCCGCGACTCCTCATCCGCCGCCGCGACGCCGATGGCCTCGTCGCCTTCCTTGAATGCGTTCGCCGCGCCCAGCACCTGCTGATACAGGCGCGCGTCGAAGCCGCCGCTCAGGCGTTGCACGTAATCCAATACGTCTTCATGGGGGAGGACGTCGGGGATGCGGACGTTCATGGGGCCATCAGCTTTAACCGGCGGCCCCGCCGCGCCACCATCCCCCGAGGGCCGTGTCACCTGCGTGACGCCCGGACGCCTGCCCCCCGCGATGCTTGGTGTTGCAATCGTTAGCGCGCTGAAGCTCAGCCACCGTCCTTGCCAGGAACGCAGCCCGCTGGGGGCTTCCAGGTGAGCAGCGCGTCCACTCGCGCGTCCTGGACCTTGGACACGCCCTCCGGTGCGTCGATGCGGTTGACGCCGGGCTCGCGCGTGAAGTCGAGCTCCCGGACCGGGACAGGCAATGCCGGGCAGCCCTCCTGGAACGTGGTTTCGGCTTCGGTCATGAGGACGTTCGCGTGGTCCTCCCCCGGAGCCCATGAATAGGGAAACGTGAAACGACCCGACAGGAGCTCCGCGCCTCCGGGAGGGAACCAGTTCCAGCTCAGCCTCGTCTGCGCCGTGGAGCCGCCGAAGACGCCACCGGCGACCCCGCCCAGGCTCCCGTCATCGGTCGCGGGCCACTCGACGCGGAGGCCCTTCGGCACCGGCACGCGCACGGCCTCCACCTGCACCCGGTCCTTCACCTCCGGCTCCATCAACAGCATCCACATCAGCTCGCGAAGCCGCTCCGGTGACACGCGCCCCACCCGCACACCGGACTGCCGCGCGGCGTCCGTGGCCGCTCCGTCCACCTTGCCGTCGGACTTCAACGCCAGGTTGGAGCAGCTGCTCGAGCGGTACGTGGTCCCCGTCGCCAGGTGGTAGGCGTCGAGCTGATCACAGAAGGCGTAATGCCCCCGCCTGCCCCGGATCACCAGCCAGCCATCCATTGGCGCGCGGATGCGTCCCAGCGGCAGCACCGTCTGGACATTCCGCGCCTTCGGGCTGAGCGCCAGGCATGCTCGCCACGTCTTGTAGCGACGGAGGGATGGCTGCTTCCGGGCCTCCTTCATGCAGTCCGGCGGAGGCGGCTCATCCTCGTCGAACGTGCCGGGACGGCGGTTCTCCGGACGGAAGGCCTTCTCCGCCCGCGCGCGCCAGGGCTCGGTCTCCGCGCCGCAGTCACCGGCCTTCACGGGGCACAGCAGGGACGCCAGCCGATGCTTCGGTGCTGCCTCGCGCGCCAGCACGTCGCGAAGGTCTGGAGGAATCACGACGGTCTGCGCTCCGGCACGGCCCAGCTCCAGTTGGGACGTGAAGTACGCCTTGCCCCCGTCGCGCCACCACGTCTTCAACGCGAGCGCGGGTACGGGGTGCTCCTCGTCCCACGTCAGCGGCTCCCGTGACTCTTCTTCGCGTGCGATGCCGAAGCAGCGGTGGCTCAGCAGGAGCATGACTCCCGCCCGCGCCTCCTCCACCTCACCGTCCTCCGGAAGCGCCTCCATCCGAGCATCGAACGCGGACAGCTCCTCCCGCGCGGCCTTCCAATCGGCGGAGTCCGGCGTACACGGGACGATGCGCTTCGCCTGCGAGGGCGCGGCAGCCAACAGCCAACCCAGCCCGAACGACGCGATGAAAGACACGGACATGCCCGCCATGGCAGCCGCTCCCGGGCTCGGACGTCAAGTCGCGTGGCGGCGCACTACTCGCCGAGCAGGGCCGACCAGAAGCGCACCATCTTCAGCGCCTCCATCGCGCTGGCCTGCCGGTCCATCTCCGCGTGGGTGATGAGCGGCGTGGGCCGCAGGTGCACCTGCGTGTGCGGCTCCAGCGCTCGCGCCAGCAGCGTGGATTCGATGGCGGGGATGACGGAGTCGTCCGTCCCGTGCAGCAGGTACACCGGCGCTCGCGGCGCGGGAGAGCGCTCCGGCGACAGCGACGTGTCTCCGGCGAAGTCCTTCACGAAGGGCAGCAGCCGGGGCCCCAGCGCGGCCACGTCGCGCGTGTTCACCTGGTGCAGCAGCGTGGCGGCGGGCTCCGGCAGCGTGGCCTCCATCGCGCGTGCCTCCGCGAACGCGGCCTCGGCCTGCTTCGAGTCCACGAGCGTCAGGTGCGACGCGTGCATGAACTTCAGGACGCCCTCGCGCAGGGCCGCCACCTGCTCGGGCGGCACCAGCCGGTCCGCGACGTTCAGCAGGATGACCACCACGCCGTAGTCGTGCGGCTTGCGGTGCACCCCATCCGCCTGCACGCCCGTGCACAGGAAGGACAGCACGCGCGACAGGTCGCCGTGCCCTCCGAAGGACAGCACCGCGGCCACCTTGTCGCGCAGCGCGGGCCGGCCCGCCGCGACGACGGACAATCCTCCGGAGAAGCTGATGCCGAAGAGGTCCACCTTCCCCTCCCCCGCCAGCCCTCCTGGCCCCAGCGCCCACAGGGCCGTGTCCTCGATGTCGTCCGTCAGGCACGGCGTGATTTCGTAGCGCAGCAGGTCCGGCGGCTCCGGCGTGAGCACCGGATGTCCGCCCATCGCCAGGTCCTCCGCCAGCCGTACCAGCCGGGGCTCGTCGATGCCCGCCGCGTGCACGCCCGACGTGAGCACGATGAGCCGGCCCCTGCGCCGGTCCGGATGGTAGAGCCGCCCGCGCATCGGCCCGTGACGCGTGGGGATGCTCAGGTCCGCGACGCTGAAGGCCCCGGTGCCGTAGCTGCTGGCCAGGGCAGTGGCCGTGGTGCCGTGGATCCCCGCCGCGCGCAGCACGAAGGACAGCCCTCGCAGTTCGGGCGGCAGCAGGAAGAAGACAGCGGCCAACACGGCCGCCAGCACGGCCCCCAGCGTCCAGCGCGTCCGGTGCTTCATTGCATCAGGGTTTCGACGAAGGTGCACAGCTGGTCGCGCTCGAAGGGCTTCTCCAGCAGCTCGCGCGCGCGGCGGCCCACGAACTCACGGGCCTGCGGGTTCACCCCGCCCGTCATCAGGCCGGTGCGCGGCGCCAGCTCCGGCGCCAGCCGCTCCAGCTCCACCAGGAAGTCCATGCCGCTCATGCCCGGCATCATGAGGTCGCAGAGGATGGCGTCGAACTTCTCACCGTGCGACAGGCGCTTCAGGGCCTCGCGCGCGTCCTGGATGACGTGCACTTCGTAGAGGTTGCGCAAGAGCCGGCTCACCGCGCTGCCCACCGCCGGCTCGTCGTCGATGAGCAGCAACCGGCGCAGGTCGCGCGTCGCGCGCACCGGCTGCGAGGGCCCCTCCGCCACGGCCGGGGTGGCCTGCGCGGGCCGGGCGGCTTCGGGCGGCAACGTGAGCGCCGGCAGCTCCACGCGGAAGAGGCTGCCCTGCCCCTCTTCGCTGGCCACCTCGATGTGGCCCCCCATCGCGTGCACCAGCGTGAGGCAGATGGACAGGCCCAGGCCCGTGCCGCCCTTGGGCGAGCGCGTGGTGAAGAACGGATCGAAGATGCGCTGGCGCACCTCCGCGGGCATCCCGTGCCCGTTGTCCTCCACCTCGATGAGCACGTGGCCCTCGCGGCCCGGACGCACGCGCAGCTTGAGCAGGTTCTCCTCCGGGGCCCGATCGCCGAAGGCCTGGAGCGCGTTGGTCAGCAGGCCCGTGACGACCTGCGCCAGCCGGCCTTCGTTGCCATGCACCGCGGCCACCGGCTCCAGGTCGCACGCCATGCACGCGCGGTGCTGGAGTTCGTCGCGCATCAGCTTGACCGCGTTCTCCACCGCGCGCCGCACGTCCACCGGCCCGTGCTGCTCCTCCTCCGTGCGCGAGAACGTCCGCAGGTCGCGCACGATGGAGCGCACCCGCCCCGCCCCCTCCAGCGCCTCCGCCACCACCTGCCGCAGTTCCTCCAATTGCTCGGTCGGCACCGGAAGCACCGGCTGCGCCACGCGCTCCCAGAGGTAGGCCAGGTTGGAGGTCACATACGAGAGCGGGTTGTTGATTTCATGCGCGACGCCCGCGGCCAGCGTTCCCACGGACGTCATCCGCTCCGCCAGCCGCCGCTGCGTCTCCAGGCGGGATTGCTCGGTGACGTCGCGCACCAGCCCCACGAGGAAGCGCTCTCCGTTGGGCAGCATGTACGCGGCCCGCTGCGTGAGCACCTCGCGCGAGCGGCCCCTGGCGTCGGTGAAGGAGCCCTCGTCCTCCACGGTCTGCCCGGTGGTGAAGGCGCGCTCGTCCTGGCGCCACGACGCCTCCGCCTCGTGCTGCGGCACCTGTACCGAGGTGACCGTGCCCCGCAGCGCTTCAGCGGGTTGATCCAGCAGGCGGCAGTAGGCGCTGTTCACCGCCACGAGTCGATGCTCGCGGTCCTTGATGAACAGCGGCTCCGGCACCGCGTCCAGCGCGCCCTGGAACATGTCGCGGGCCCGCCGGAGCGCCTGCGCGTCCCCATCCGAGGATCTGCGCCGCAGCGCCACGAGCCTCGCCCCCCAGCGCGTACCGGGCGGCGCCACGCACTCGTCCGCGCCCGCAGCCACCAGCGCCTCCGCCTCGTCTCCCTCGCGCTTCGTCAGCACGACCAGCCAGGTCCGGGTCTGCAGCCGGCGCGCGTGCGCCCACTGGCAACGCGCCTTCACGGCCTCCAGCGGACCGCCGTGGTCCCAGAGAACGAGGAGCCCTTCGGGCAGCGGCTCCGGCGGGGACTCCACGCGGATCACCCGGCACGCACGCCCTTCGGCCGTGGCGCAAAGGTCGCGCTCCACGTCCTGGGCCACCGGGGCTGGGACCGCCACCAGCATTGCGTGCACCGCGTCGCTCCTCGCGCTCCGCAGGATCATTTTTCCCGCGTCGCCCGACCGCATTGCAGCCTTGACCGCGCCAACCCGTCAACGCGGGGCCGCGGGGACTGCCCGTAGCCCATTTCCGGGTCGGGTGGGACTCAGAATTGCAGTGAACCGCGCGCGATGACGCGGGGGCCTACCTTGCAGGAAGGTAGGAGCGAGCAACCCTCGCAATGCCGCGGCAGCGTCTTCGCCGGGCAGGCGCCACTCATACCGTAGTGGCACAAAGCAAAGTCGTAGCGGACGGGGTCCACGGGATCGAGCGCCCGCAGCGACGCCGTCACCTCCTCGGCGGTCCGCCAGGTCAGGTCCGTACGCTGCGTCAGTCCCAGGTGGAGCGCCATGCGTCCGATGTGCGTGTCCAATGGAACCAGCAGTGCGGACGCGGGCACCTGCTTCCAGATGCCGAAGTCCACCGCGTCAGGTCCGCGCACCATCCACCGCAGGTACAGGTTGAGGCGCTTCGCCGCACCCGGCCCCAGCGGCGAGGGCAGCAGGTGATGCAGTCCCCGCTCCGGCCCCATGGCCTTGCGGAGCGCCTCCATGGGCACGTCCCGCAGCGCGGCGGTGAAGGCCGCTATCGCCCCGTGCAGCGTGCCGCTCGCCTTGAAGCCCCGCACGAACAGGGCCTCCAGGCTGCCGTGCTCGCGCAGCGCGCGGCCCATGCCCAGCAGCAGCACCGCGAGGTCGGTGCCCACGTTGAAGCGGTACACGAAGCCCGTGAGCAGCGCCTTCGCGCCCTTCACGTCCAGCGCGCGCACGAAGGCCGCGGGCGACGGCCCCATCTGCTTCAGGAGCGCGTCCACCTTCGGGCGGAAGAGGTCCGCGCGCCCGTAGGCCAGCGCCGCCGCGAGCAGCGCGCTGACCTCCACGTCGCGGGGATCCGTGTAGCGGTGGGGGAACTCCACCGGGTCGAACCCGATGCGCGCCTTCGGGTCCGTGGAGGCCAGGAAGGCATCCAGGCGGGGGCGCAGGAGGTCGGCCGCCTGGGTGCTCAAGCCGGTGTGCGCGACGCGGCGTTTCTTCATCACGCGTCCAGTGCTAACGCGTGAGCTCGCGCACCGCGTGGCCGAGTTCCGGGAGGATGAGCGCGTCCAGCGCCAGCTTCACGGCCTGCGGCGAGCCCGGCAGCGCGAAGAGGATCATCCCCTGGTACGTGCCCGCCGTGGCGCGCGACATCATCGCGGGGCTGCCGATGCGCTGGAACGACAGCATCCGGAACAGCTCGCCGAAGCCGGGCAGCTCCTTCTCGAAGAGCGCGCGCAGCGTCTCCACCGTGCAGTCGCGCCGGCCAATGCCCGTGCCGCCCGTGAAGAGCACCGCGCGGGCCCCCGCCGCCTGCGCCTGCGCGAGCGCGCCCCGGATGGCCTCCGGATCATCCTTCACCACCGTGTGCCCGGCGACGGTGTGGCCCGCGGCGGCCAGGCCCTCGCGCAGGTCCTTCCCGCTGCCGTCGTGCGCTTCGTCCCGGCTGTCCGAGCACGTCACCACGTACGCGCTGACATGCACCGGCGCGCGCGACTTGTGCTCCGCCGCCACCGGGGAGCCCTCGTGCGAGTGCCCGTGGTCGTGGTCGTGCGGGTGGTGGTGGTCATGACCGTGGTCGTGCGAATGGCCGTGGTCGTGCGAATGGCCGTGGTGGTGATGGCCGTGGCCATGACCGTGGTCATGGTCGTGATCGTGTCCGTCGTGTCCCATGGTGGACGCTCCTGAAGGCGGAAGGCTCAAACGTCGGGCAGGTCGACGACGAGCGTTCCGTCCTCGACCGTGAGCTGCACCGTCGGCTGGTCATCACAGACGCCGGGCGAAGTCGCGTTCTTCCCCGAGTCCATGTCGAAGCCGACCTCATGGCACGGGCACACGACCATGTTGTCCTCGAGGCGTCCGCCCGACAGCAGACATCCGGCGTGGTTGCACCAGTCATCGAGGCCCTTGTAACGGCCGTGGATCTTCGCGATGCAGACGTTTCGCTTGCCGATTTCGTAACCCCGCATCTCCCTCTCGGCGAAGTCCGCGGGGCCCAGCTTGATCTTCGTCATTGCGTTCCTTTTCCCACAACCCGTCCGGGCCTGCACCCCCGTTCCCCCGGCATTAATTTCCCGACCGTGACTCCCGACGTGACACCCTCCACCGCCGTGCTCACCGACAAGGCGGCCGTTGCCCAGCTCCTCCGGGACATGTCCCTCCTGCTCCAGCTCCAGGGGCAGAGCGGCTTCCGCGTCCGCGCCTACGACATCGCCGCGGACCGCATCGCGAACCTGCCGCAGGACCTGGGCGCCATCGTCACCGAGGGCCGCCTGCAGGAGCTCCAGGGCATCGGCCCGGGGCTTGCCGAGAAGCTCACCGAGCTGGTGACGACCGGCCGCATGACGGCGTTCGAGGAGCTGAAGGCCCAGTTCCCCGCCGGCCTGCTGGAGCTGATGAAGCTGCCGGACGTGGGCCCGAAGAAGGTGGCCGCCCTGTGGAGCGAGCTCCAGGTGGGCAGCGTCGAGGACCTGGAGCGCGCCTGCAAGGACGGCCGCGTGAGGGAGCTCAAGGGTTTTGGCGCCAAGAGCGAGGCGAAGCTCCTGGACGGCATCGCCGTGTACCGGCGAGCCAAGGGCGAGCGGAAGCTCCTGGGTGAAGCGCTCCCCATCGCGGAAGGACTGCTTGAGCTGATCCGGCATGCCCCGGGCGTGGTGCGCGCCAGCCTGGGCGGCAGCGTGCGCCGTCGCGCGGAGACCGTGGGTGACGTGGACATCATCGCGTCCGCGAAGGAGGCGGGGCCGGTGCTGGACGCGCTCGCGAACGCGCCGGGCGTGGCCACGGTGATTGGCAAGGGCGACAGCAAGTGCTCCGTGCGCATGGTGCAGGGCGACCTCCAGGTGGACCTGCGCGTGCTGCCGGACGAGGACTTCGCCACCGCGCTGCACCACTTCACCGGCTCCAAGGCGCACCACATCCGGCTGCGCAACCTGGGCCACGAGAAGGGCCTCAAGATTTCGGAGTGGGGCGCGCACCGCGAGGACGGCACCAAGGTCCCCGTCCCTGACGAGGCGACGCTGTACCGGCTGCTGGGCATGCAGGAGGTGCCCCCGGAGCTGCGCGAGGACAACGGCGAGGTGGAGGCCGCCCGGGCCGGGAAGCTGCCGGAGGACCTGGTGACCCTGGAGGACGTGCAGGGCGCGGTGCACGCGCACAGCACCTGGTCCGACGGCCGCAACACGCTGGAGGAGATGGCGCGCGCGGCCCAGGCGCTGGGACTCAAGTACCTCACCATCACCGAGCACAGCGAGGCGGCCATCCACGCGGGCGGCCTCAAGGTGGACGACCTCAAGCGGCAGTGGGAGGAGATCGACCGCGTGAACGCGGCGGTGCCCGGCATGCGGCTGCTCAAGGGCATCGAGGTGGACATCCTGGAGTCGGGCGCGCTGGACTACGCGGACAGCGTGCTGGAGCAGCTGGAGGTCGTCATCGCGTCCATCCACGTGCGCCACTCCATGGACGAGGACCAGATGACGCGCCGGGTGCTGGCCGCGCTGGACAACCCGCACCTGCACATCCTGGGACACCCCACCGGCCGCCTCATCCAGAGCCGCGAGCCGTACGCGCTGCGCATGGAGGAGGTGCTGGAGCGCGCCCGGGAGCGCGGCGTGGCCGTGGAGATCAACGGCAAGCCGGCGCGCCTGGACATCAAGTCCGAGTACGTGCGGCAGGCCGTGGGGCGCGGGGTGAAGCTGGTGGTGAGCTGCGACGCGCACCGCCAGGAGGACCTGAAGAACCTGGCCTTCGCGGTGGCCACGGCGCGCCGCGGCTGGGCGAGGAAGCAGGACATCCTCAACACCCGGTCCGCGGAGAGCTTCCTCGCCGCCCTGCGGGAGCGCTGATAGGCTTCCGGGCGCGAAGATGTTCCGCCCGTTCCTCCTCGTCCCCGCCCTCCTCTGGCTCCTCCTGGCCCTGCCCTCGCGGGCCGGCGCGGAGGCCCGTCCGTCGCGCGCCGACCTCCAGCGCGTGCTGGACCTGCACGCCCGCTCGTCCGTGCGCGTGCGCGGTCCCCAGAACGCGGGCCCCGGCATCATCGTGGGCGCGGACGGCCAGGTGCTCACCGCCGTGTGCCACGTGGGCCCCGACTCCGCCCAGGTGGTGCACGCGGGCAACGCGCTGACGGCGCGCGTGGTGCTCTCCAGCGCGGCGCTCCAGGTCGCGGTGGTGGCGGGCCCCCAGGGCACGTGGCCCGCGGTGCCGGTGCGGCTGGTGCCGGAGGGGCTCGCGGGCCACTGGGTGGTGGGGGTCATGCCCGCGCGCAAGAAGGGGCAGCGGGACACGCCCAGGGCCGCGGTGGCGAAGGCCGCTCCCGCGCCGTTCTTCGACGTGGACCTCACGCTCGCGCCGGGCAGCCCGCTGTACGACGGAGACGGGCGGCTGGTGGGCGTCGTCGTCGAGCGCCGGGGCCGCGGCGCCCGCGCCCTGCCCCTGTCCGCGGTGAAGGCGGAGCTCGCCTCGGCGGACGCGCCATGAGCCGGCCTTCGGGGCCACCGTTCAAGCTGAGCGCGGTGCAGGAGGCGATGGGCCTCTGGGCGCTGGGCTTCCTGGGCATCATCGCGGCGTTCCTCATTGCCGGGGGCACCAGCGTGCCCAAGCTGGTGGCCACGGTGGGCTTCCTCTACCTGCCGCTCATCCCCATGCGCTGGCGCGACGAGGACTACCGCGACTACGGCCTCACCCTGCGCGCGTGGAAGCAGGACCTGCGGCTGTTCCTGGTGATGTGCGCCATCGTGGGGCCGCTGTTCTTCGCGGGCTTCGCCGCCTTCGTGCAGGTGGTGCCGCACCTGCCGCCCGAGTTCGCGCGCCACCTGACGCCCATCATCGGCGAGGGCCACTTCCAGCCGCGCCTGCCCCCGCGCTTCGGCGAGTGGGTGATTGATCAGCTCTTCGTCGTGGCCCTGCCGGAGGAGTTCTTCTACCGGGGCTACCTCCAGTCCCGCCTGCGCGACGCCTGGCCCCAGGGGCGCGTGGTGCTGGGCGCCCGGCTGGGGCGCGCCTTCTGGGTGACGGCGCTGCTCTTCGCGCTGGGCCACCTGGCCATCTTCCAGACGTGGCGGCTGGCGGTGTTCTTCCCGGCCCTCCTCTTCGGCTGGATGCGCGAGCGCACCGGCACCCTCGTCGGCTGCTCGCTCTTCCACGCCGCCTGCAACCTCTACGTGCGCTTCCTGGAGGTCTCCTTCTTCGGCGGCCCGTAGCGACCCGCTCAGGCCGGCGGCAGGTGCTGGACCTGGAGGTCCGCGCCCACCGTCAGCGTCGTGCCCTGCGGCAGCTCCACCCAGCCCTGCGTGCGCGTCACGTGGCTGGCCACCACCACCGTGCGGCGGCGGCGGTGCGCGCCCACCTCCGGATGCGTCTCCGGCGTCGCGGGAGTCACTCCGCAGTGGGCGCACTCCGCGCTGCCCTCCAGCCGCGTGTAGTACAGCGGGGCCTCGCCCCGGCGGGTGGCGGCCAGCACGGCGCCATTGGTGGCCACCATGTTGAGCGGGGGCATGCGCCGCTGCCCGGCCTGCACGAACGCGGCCTCGACCTCGCGCACCGTGTCGCGCAGCACGCGGCCGGCGACAGAGGGCTCCAGGCGCGGATCATCCGTGCGGCCCAGCTCCCGCAGGCGCGTGAGGAACAGGGCGAAGAGGACCTCGCTGTCGGTGGGGCCGCGCACCAGCCGCTGGAGGTGCTCCGGCACGCGCGACAGCAGCGGGGCGCGCAGGGGCTCGAAGTCCGGCAGCGGGCCCTGGTGGGCGAACAACCAGTGGCGGGCCCGGAAGGGCTGGGTGTTGTCCTCGGGCGACAGGCCGAGCGGCAGCCGGTTCGCGTGGAAGAGCACCGCCTCCGATTCGTGGGGCGGCCCCAGGTCGTCCAGCGTGAGGTCCCGGTCGGGCGCCAGGCGACGCAGGAGGACCTCTTCCTGGGCATAGGAGCCCACCCCCAGGGCATTGGCGCGAGCGTCCGGGCGGAGGACGACCTGCCCGGCCAGCCGGTGCAGCTCGCACCGGAGGAGGTTGGGGTCCGACGACAGGGCAGCAAGGATGGCGGACATGGTGATTCCCCCCTTCTTCCCTAGGGATAAGGTCCATGGGACCGGGGTTCAGCGCCGCGAACCCGCTCCCCTGCTCTGGCGCTAAGCCCTTGAAATGGCTGGCATTTGATCAGTCATTGAATTGACACCCCGGAGCATGGAGCCTAACCTCCGGGCGCTTCCCGACGGCCCTCTCCCCCGAGGGATCGGGGTGCAGGTCTTCACCGGAGACGGAATGGCGGACGACATCGCAATCGGCATCGACCTGGGCACGTCGTACTCATGCGTGTCGGTCGTCCATGAAGGCCAGCCCATGGTCATCCCCAACGAGTGGGGCGAGACGACGCATGCCTCGTGCGTGTCCTTCCTGGAGGAAGGGTCCGTGCTGGTGGGCAACGCGGCGAAGAAGAACATCATCACCAGCCCCGAGAACACGGTGTACTCGGCCAAGCGGCTCATCGGCCGGTACTACTTCTCCGACGAGGTGAAGAAGGCGCAGGCGGTGATGCCCTACCGCATCGTCGAGGGCGACAACAACGCGGTGCGCATCGGCGTGCGGGAGCGCAGCTATTCGCTGCCGGAGATCTCCGCGCTGGTGCTCAAGGAGATGAAGGCCGTCGCGGAGACGTTCCTGGGCCGCGAGGTGCACAAGGCGGTCATCACCGTCCCCGCGTACTTCAACGACAACCAGCGACAGGCGACGAAGGACGCGGGCCGCATCGCGGGGCTGGAGGTGCTTCGCATCCTCAACGAGCCCACGGCGGCGGCGCTGGCGTACGGCTTCGGCCGGGACGTCAACCAGCGCGTCGTCGTCTACGACCTGGGCGGCGGCACGTTCGACGTGTCCATCCTGGAGATCGGCAAGGACGTCTTCGAGGTGCTGGCCACGGCCGGTGACACGTACCTGGGCGGCGACGACTTCGACGACCGCATCATGACGTGGATGGCGGACGACTTCCTCAACCGCACGCGGCTGGACCTGCGGCAGAACAAGTACTGCCTGCAGATGCTGAAGGACGCGGCGGAGAAGGCGAAGATCGACGTGGGCCAGAACGGCACCGCGGACATCCTCTGCCAGGGCATCTGCCAGGACGCCAACGGCAACGTGATGGACCTGCGCAACACGCTCAACCAGGACCAGTTCAACCGGATGGTGATGGACCTGGTGCAGCGCACGTTCAAGGTCTGCGACGAGGCGCTCCAGAGCGCGCGGCTGACGGCGGCGGACATCGACGCGGTCATCCTGGTAGGCGGGCCCACGCGGCTGCCCATCATCCGCAACTCGGTGAAGCACTACTTCCAGAAGGAGCCGATGGAGGGCATCAACCCGGATCAGGTCGTGGCCATGGGCGCCGCGCTCCAGTCGCACGCGCTCCTGGACAGCAAGACGGAGACGTTCCTGGTGGACGTCACACCGCTGACGCTGCGGATTGGAACCGTGGGCGGGTACACGGAGAAGATCATCGACAAGAACACGCCGGTGCCCATCGACCGGTCGAAGACCTTCACCACCAGCCGCGACGGGCAGGAGAAGGTGAAGATCCGCGTGTACCAGGGTGAGTCCAACCGCGCCGAGGAGTGCGAGATGCTGGGCGAGTTCGAGTTCTCGGGCTTCCGCATCGGGTATCGCGGCGAGGTGAAGATCGAAGTGACGTTCGAGATCAACACGGACGGTCTGGTGAACGTGTCCGCGTGCGACGTGGAGACGGGCCAGAAGACGTCCACGACGATCACGTTGTCGTCCGGCATGACGGAGGCGGACATCCAGCAGTCGATCCAGTCGAACCGCAACACGCGGCTCGCCGGCCACAACAGCAGCGACCTGCCCGCCGTGGCCAACTAGGCACCGCCGATGTCCGAGCCTTCCGATCCGAACTCTGGCGCGCCGCCAGGGCCCCCCGCGCCCCCGGCC
>NZ_RAVY01000443.1:0-413 GCF_003611625.1 Corallococcus sp. CA054B | reverse complement strand
GCGTACTCCGGGTCGGTCATGATCGTCGCCGGGTTGGAGTTGACCAGCACGACGTCGTAGCCGTCCTCCAGCAGCACCTTGCACGCCTGGGCGCCGGAGTAGTCGAACTCGGCGGCCTGGCCGATGACGATCGGGCCGGAGCCCAGGACGAGAATTTTCGAAATGTCGTTTCTACGCGGCATGGGGACTCGGCTGGTTGGCGGACCGCGGAACGGCGGACGGCGGAGGTTGGCGGACGGCGGAATGGCGGGACACGTTCTCCGCTGTCCGCCGTCCGCCAACCTCCGCCGTCCGCGATTCCGCGGTCCGCAAACTCATCCAATCAACTCCAGGTATCGATCAAACAAATAGGTCGCGTCATGCGGCCCCGGCCCCGCCTCCGGGTGGTACTGAGCGGTTGCGCCCTTCACGTC
>NZ_RAVY01000442.1:0-415 GCF_003611625.1 Corallococcus sp. CA054B | reverse complement strand
AGAGGATGCTGTTGAGGGCCGAGTTGCTGTTGGTTCCGGTCGTCCCGAAGCTGGTGCCGTTGCCGCTGAAGACGGTACTGGTGTTGTTCTCGTCGGCGTCCAGGAGCTTGGCGATGCCGGCCCCGGCAGCCGTGAGTAGGCTCTGATTGCCCAGGTACTCCTTGGCATTGGATCGGCGATCACCGGCGATGCAGGGGATGCCGTAGGGGTCGCTGATCCAGCCGAGACCGCCCTGGATGGTTTTCTGGTCGGCGCTGGCGGTCTGGTTGTTGTTGCTCTGGTTGTCATTCACCTCCTCGGCCGGCGCCGGGAAGGTGCGCACGGTCCCGTCGTTGAACACGAACGTGAGGCTGCGGATCTGCCCACGCACGCAGGAGAGTGTCCAGTCGCCCGAGGCGGTCCCGCTGGCTACCGC
>NZ_RAVY01000441.1:0-423 GCF_003611625.1 Corallococcus sp. CA054B | reverse complement strand
TCCTCAAGCAAATAAAAACCTGCCCAGTTTATGTCAGTGAGACGCTCATATAACAACGCACTGGTGTTCGCAAGCGTTGCCAGAAAACTGGTTTCTCCCGCCATCAGCGCGTTAAAGTCGCGATTTAAATCCGCGTAAAATTCTGCTTTGTTCATTATATAATCACTTGGTTGTCTTACCTGGAACTGCCAGCCTATTAAAATAAGCATTAAATGCGTTAATGCTCAAGATCATTCCCATCATGGTTTAAGATTAATGTTAATTCTTATTACATTTGGCACGTCATGGCTCTTAACACACCACAAATTACGCCGACAAAGAAGATAACAGTGAGGGCTATCGGCGAGGAACTGCCGCGTGGTGATTACCAACGTTGCCCGCAATGTGACATGCTGTTTAGCCTGCCCGAGATAAATTCTCATC
>NZ_RAVY01000440.1:0-424 GCF_003611625.1 Corallococcus sp. CA054B | reverse complement strand
CCACACGACCGTGTCTTCGGAATCAGCCGTGCGCCGGTCGACGAACTCTGCGATGAACGCGAACCGCCGCGCCGCGGCGGCCGACTCCGCGCGCGACTCCCCCGCGATTCCGGCAATCAAGGCCGCGTCGTCAAGGGTTTCGCACATACGTTCGATGTTGCCATCCCGCCTGCCGTCGCGACAGGTGTGGCGGCCGATCTGTGGATGAAATCGGGTCTGGGGATAACTCTGACGACGTCGCCCGCAGCGCCTCAGGGCATGGTCTGGCAGAACCGGATCGTGTTGGAGAACGGGTCGACGACTTCGATGGTCGGCCCACCTGGGAAGTCATCCTCGACGCCAGGGTTCAGACGCCCGTATCCGGTGGCCTGCAGTTCAGCGTGCAAGGCCCTGACGTCGCCGACCGGCACCCACACCGTCGAAC
>NZ_RAVY01000439.1:0-429 GCF_003611625.1 Corallococcus sp. CA054B | reverse complement strand
ACTGCTGGTGCACGCCGAAGGCGACGCCTTCATCGCGGACACCGGCTATGACGCCGAGCGCATTCGCGCCAACGCCCAGAAGGTGGGGATGAAGCCCGTCATCCATCCCCATCCCAGCCGCAAGCAGCCTCCACCTCTGGACCGCACCCTCTATCGGCTTCGCTACCGGGTGGAGTGCTTCTTCCACGACCTCAAATGCTTTCGCGCCGCTGCCACCCGTTACGACAAGACAGCGACCTGCTACCTCGCCGTCCTCCACGTCGCCTCCATTCTTCTCTGGCTGCGTTAATCAGGGGCAGCCCCTAGTACACCGGCACAGAGGTTTTGACCGGTTGATATAGGCCCTGCCTATCGCAGGACAGGCAGGGCCTCCGGCCGCACAAGCAGTTCGATGCTACGCGCCTTGCCAGCGCTGCGCCGGATGAGGCC
>NZ_RAVY01000438.1:0-431 GCF_003611625.1 Corallococcus sp. CA054B | reverse complement strand
GGTTGTAGACGGTCTTCCAGTGGCCGAATCGCTCCGGAAGGTCCCGCCATTGCACCCCAGTCTTCACGCGCCAGATGACGGCGTTGATGAAGTCGCGGTCCCCTCGCTTCGAGGGTGGGCCGCTCCGGGAGCCCAGCAAGGGCTTGATGCGGCTCCACTCAGCATCGCTCAGTTCATGTCGGCGCACAGTCAGCGTTGATCATGCCTGACGCTGGCTGGCAACCTCCTATGCCCCTCAAGGCCGGGTCCAACGCCGGTGTTTGATCCACCAGGTTGATTTTCGGGCCGGAGATCAGGGACAGCCCCTAAACCCCTTCAGGGAAGTCCGGTAAGGCGCAGGCCCGCGTCATCGAAGAAGGCGGCGAGGACATCGTGACGGTAGCCCAGGCGCACAAATGAAGCGCGTGCCTGGGCGAGCAGCTCGGCGACAG
>NZ_RAVY01000437.1:0-431 GCF_003611625.1 Corallococcus sp. CA054B | reverse complement strand
AAGTAGTTCGCTATGTCGAGTTATTATTCAGTTGCCCCTCAGCCATTACCGGAGCAGAAGAAGCGGCCATTCTGGTTGATTGCTGCTGCGGTCGGTATTCTCGTTGGCATACTTCTTGGTGTAGCGTTTTGCAGCCCTTCTGAATCTACAACCACGGTTAATATGACACCGTGCAGGAACTTTATCAAGAGTTCTTACAACTTAAACTCGGTTCAGGCGCAGGTCAGAGACTTGGTTTCTGATGGTCTCAAAGCAATTTCAGAGGGTGACTATGCGGAGTCAGATCGTTTGACTCAGAAGATCAATGACTTGGAACCTGAAGTGCAGAGCGCAGTGGATAATTACATCCGTGATCGTGGTGCGTGCCAGGAAATAACTGGATAGCATGGAAAAGCATTCGATGTACTGCGACGAAGAGTTTAACGTTATGC
>NZ_RAVY01000436.1:0-434 GCF_003611625.1 Corallococcus sp. CA054B | reverse complement strand
CGGCGGTACATGTCACGATCAGCGGTGGCATCGCCGTCCGCCGGCCCGACACGACCCCCGCGCAATTGCTCGCCGAGGCGGACGCCGCACTGTACAAGGCCAAGGCCGCGGGCCGCAACCTCCTGCGGCTGGCCGCCTGAAGGATCCGGCGGACCGCGAACGAATTCAGCATGAAGATCGAGCGAATGGATCGCAAGTCGCCGTCGCCGGTTGCAGGCGGATGAGGGACCGCCTGATCCTCGCCTTCGGCGACAGTCTCACCGCCGGCTATGGCCTCTGCCCGCGCGAATCGTTCGCCGCGCAGCTTGAGGACGCGCTGCGCGCCGGCGACATGGCGGTCACCGTCGATAATGCCGGCGTCTCCGGGGATACCACCGCCGACGGCCTCGCCCGCCTCAACCGGGTGCTGATGCGCCTCACGGCCAGGCCCGACC
>NZ_RAVY01000435.1:0-457 GCF_003611625.1 Corallococcus sp. CA054B | reverse complement strand
CCCTACGACCTCACCGAGGACGCCCTGCGTGCCCGCGGCCTGGGCATCGACCGCGCCGGCTTCGACGCCGCGATGGCGGAGCAGAAGCGCGCCGCACGCGCCGCCTGGGCGGGGTCCGGCCAGTCCGCTTCGGAAGCGGTATGGTTCGACATCGCGGAAGACCAGGGCGCGACCGAGTTCGTCGGATATTCGACCGATGCCGCGCAGGGCCGGGTCGTCGCGATCGTCCGCGACGGTGTCCGCGTCGACCGCGCCGCCGCGGGCGACAAGGTCGCGCTGGTGACCAACCAGACGCCGTTCTATGCCGAGTCCGGCGGCCAGCAGGGTGACGCCGGGCTGGTCACGGGCGACGGCGGTCTCAGGGTCGCGGTCGCGGACACCGCAAAGCCGCTCGGCAAGCTCCATGTCCATCTCGGGCAGGTCGAGGCTGGCACGGTCGCGGTCGGCGATACGGTGA